>JBCECD010000007.1:9512-20127 GCA_039206745.1 Bdellovibrio sp.
ACTCGCCACTCTGACCTCTTGTTTTTTGAAGAAGGAGCAGAAGGCAGAGCCGACATCTGTGGTCTCATCGCCGCAAACAAAAACTGTCATCCCGGCGTCTTCGCCTAAGGACAAAAGTCTAAGTATGCTCACGCGCTATTTTGAGCAGGCGGATTCTATTCACCGTGAAGCGTGGTGGGTGATCAGTGGTGAGCGCAGTCCTCTCTCCAAATCTCCCTTCGGAAAAGTTCATCGGGCCTTATTAACTTTGCAGAATATGAAGCTGTCGAATAAGTCTATTTTTCGCTGTGACCGCTACTTGGTCCAGCGTGATGTGATGAAGAGCGAGGGCTTTCCCCAAAAATTAGAGATCTTTGAAAAGTGCAATGACAAGATTCCAGCAAAAAAATTAGCTGTGGTGAATGCGCCTCGGTCCGGAGAAGCGAGCGTGACCTTTTACTCTGAAAATCTTGCGGAGGTTTTGGGAATGGGGGCGACGATTTTAAACAAGCCCATTTCTTGCATTCTCAAAGGCGATGCGGAAGGGCATTTGCAGAGTCTCAGTTGCAAGGACTGGATTCAGGAGCGAGCGGAGACGGGAAATAAAAATCGCTGGGATGTGATTTTAAATGTCTATGAATATCAGCGCGAAGGTAAGAACGTTATCAAGTTGCGCGGAAAAGTTCACGAAAATCTGACGGAGACGAGGAAGCTGGAAGCGGATGTTCCGATGGAAGGAAAAATTTTTGTCACCGAAACAGAATTGTATCCGCCGGAACCCACTCCCACAGTCACGCCGACGCCCACGACAGCAGGAGCTCCTGTTGCCGTACCTGCTCCGCGTGGAGCTCGATCGGCCTCGCCCTCAGGAGGGGCTGTGCCCGTGGCACCGATTCCACCTGGAGTTAAGCCTTCAGCTCCCGCTGCACCCGGAGCACAAGCTTTGCCGGCGGAAGGTATCCCCGTCACGGATCCTGATGTGATTCAACAGCTGCAACTCTTAGAAATGCAAAAAGAGTACAGCCAGGAGCACGCACCAGAGGATTCCGAGCAAGCCCCTGACGCGGAGTCGGTGGATCCCGAGTCTTCTCCGGCCTCCGAAGCGCAGGAGGTCCCAGGGCTTCAGCCTTTGCCCCAAGCTCCGGGCAGCAATGCACCCACTGTGCCGGCAGAAGGCTTCTCCGAGCCGGGCCACGAGATGCTGCCCTATCAGGATGAAGAGGCGTCGCCCACGCCCACTCCCGCTCCTCGTGGGCGTTGAGAGGGGCACTCACAAGCCTCTCGTCTTTTGTCCGGAATAGCTCCCTTTTTCTCCTCTGCATTGGTCCTGATTTTTAAAGTGATGTAATAATTTTTCCTTCTCTTGCTGCGTCCTCCGTTAGTGTTGGTTAACACAAATCTGGAGGAATAATGCAGACAGATGCTAAAACATTATTCTCACGTTTCAGAACATTGATTTTACTTTTCCCTTTTTTAACCCTTGTCGCCTGTGGAACCGGCGCTTCTGATATCGCTCTCCCTGATGATCCTGAAGACGAACCTGTTTCTGCTATTGCTGAGAATAATGATTTCACAGCTCCTTTATTGAGCGACGTTGCTGAAATTTCGTCGGAAGACAGAGCCGAGATTCTCAGTCATTACGACTACGTCGATTCCGGCAATGTCGTGCCTTATCAGGCTTTGCAAGAGGCTCTGGTTTATTTCCATAAAAACAAAACACTCTTCGGCAATCAAAAATATGTCTCCGTGATCAACTTCGGTCAAAGCTCCAAAGAAAAACGTTTCTATATTATCAATATGGAGACGGGAGCGGTGTGGAGTCTTCACGTGGCTCATGGTAAAGGCTCCGATGCCAATCATGATGGCTGGGCGGATGTCTTCAGTAATATTTCCGGTTCGAATGCCAGCTCGATTGGTGTGTATCGAGCCGCTGAGACCTATTATGGAAGTCATGGTTTGTCTCTGCGTTTAGATGGACTTTCAACGACGAATTCAAAAGCCCGCTCTCGCGCTATCGTGATTCATGGAGCGAGTTATGTCCAAGAGGCCAATGTGATCCAAGGGCGCAGTTGGGGGTGCCCGGCTGTCTCCATGGATAATATTGCCTCTGTTGTTAACTACCTGAAGGGTGGCAGCATGATCTACGCCGTGGTGGATAAAGGTGGCACTCAAGCCCCGATCATTTCCAATCCCAATGGGCAAACTTACTCAATGCAGGATCTTTCATGGGAGAACTCTCAGCATCCGGAGCGAGAGCAATGGTCTCAATATCTGATGAAGTTGTTGTTGAATGATTGGAGTTCTTTGCTCAGCGGCGCGACGGATATGAAGGACTTCTGTCCTCGCTATGCTTCTCTGACGAATGAGCAAAGAGCCAATGTCTGGGCACAATTGTTTTCGGCAATGACCAAGTATGAAAGTAATTATTCTCCAGTGGCGCGCATGCGCGAGACCACGATGGGAACCGATCCGGTGACGAAAAAACCTGTGTACTCGGAAGGGCTTTTACAGCTCTCTTATCAGGACATCACGGGATGGAAATTCTGCCAGTTTGACTGGAGCCGCGATAAAAATCTCAGTGCAACAGATCCTAAAAAGACGATCTTGGATCCTTATATCAATTTGCACTGTGGAGTGGGCATCATGGCAAAGCAGGTGGCTCGCACCGGGAAAATTAAAATTGGTTCAGGTGCTTATTGGGCGGTGATTAAGACCAACAGTAAATATCAGAAGATCAGTGCCATCACCAGCATGGTGAAGGCACTGCCACTGTGTCAGTAGTGAAAGTTCATGCGATCCGCGATGGATTGAGGCAGAGGTGGAATCTGCGAGCGCGGAATGAAGAAGGTGGTCAGGTTGAAAAAGTCCGCGAAGATCTTGTGCTTCGCGGTCGCCTCTGCCAGGTATTTATGTCCGCTTGTCCCACCGGTGCCGATTTTTTGTCCCAGCATGCGCATGGCCATCAGAGCATGACGATAGCGCCACGTGGTCATGGTCTCATCAATATCCAAAAGAGCCTGAATGATCCGGAAGGGCAGCTGTAAAATCGGTTGCTCGCGATACAGTTGAATTAAGAGAGCGGCTTGCAGGGCTTTGTAGCTCAGGCGAAATTGTCCCTCTTGTTTTAATTTTGTAAAAGCCTGTTCATCGAAGAGAGCGTCGAAACTCTTCAGAGCTTGTTGCAGACCTTGCAGATTTTTTTCCCGTGCCTCCGTTGAAAGAGTCGGATTGCTTTTTACAGTCTCCATGTCCTGATGGAACATGGTGGTGACGGCCTTCTTGTAAGACTCCCAAAAATTAAAATTCTCCCCTTGCAGGAAAGGAATGCGCTCCAACCACTTCTCCAGGCAATCAAACAGCGAAGGCTGCTCCAGGAGCTGCACCATTTCTTTTTGTTGGGTTTCGCTCAAAGACTTATAAAAGGGAGATTGATTGTAGGCCAAACGATCGCCGAGGCGCAGTCCTAATTTTGTTTCCAACAAACGCCACTGATAACTTTGGAATCCCGAGGCGGGATAGAGCATATCGCGGAAATCCAGAAAATCCAGGGGAGTCATGGTTTCCAGGACGTCTACTTGGCCGATGATCAGCTTTAGAATGGCAACAATGCGCTCGAGACGGGCGCTGGCCTGGCCCATGTCTGTTTCCTGGATGTGAGGTTGCTGAAAAGTCTTCATCACAGAATCCAGTTCAAAAAGAATCTGTTTGAACCACAGCTCATAGGTTTGGTGAACGATGATAAAGAGCAGCTCATCGTGAGCCGGCTTGCCATGGGCCACACTCTGTGGATGCTGACTGTCGAGCAGACGGTCCAAACCTAAATAATTATGATAGTGAACGGGAGGGTATTTCATAGGCCAACTCCTTAAGTTTTAAAACAAAGCGATCAATGTCTTCTTTTTGCGTATCCCAGGCGGTCATCCAGCGACATTCGAAGCGATTTTCATCCCAGACATAAAAAAAAGAATGCTCGCGCAAAGGCTTGATCCAAGAGCGTGGCAGAGTCGCAAAGACGGCATTGCTTTGCGGGGGACTGCGCAGAGAGACCTGCGGTATATTCACACAGCTGTCATAGAGATACTGGGCCATGCGATAAGAGTGCAGAGCGATCTCTTTCCAGAGGTCGTCGCGCAGGTAAGCTTCAAATTGAGCGGCGATAAAACGCGATTTAGAGGGAAGCTGCGCACATTGCTTGCGAATGTATTTAAAGTCCACAGCCAAATCTTTTTTGAGGAATAAAACAGCCTCGCCCATCATCAGTCCGTTTTTAGTTCCACCAAAAGTCACCACGTCCACATCCAAATCCGTGGTGATCTCCTTCAATGTTTTATTTAAGACCGCCGCCGCGTTGGCCAGGCGTGCGCCGTCGATATGAATCCGCATCTGATGACTGCGGGCCCAGCGAATCATTGCGCGCATCTCTTCGAGAGAGTAAAGAGTGCCCAGCTCCGTGGGTTGAGTCAGGCTCAAGACATGAGTCTGAGCATAGTGCTGGTCTCCTCGACGGATCAGAGCCTGCTCCAAATCTGCCAGTTGAATTTTTCCATCGTGAGAAGGCAGAGGGAGAAGTTTGCATCCCGCCATGAACTCCGGTGCGCCACACTCATCGACATGAATATGAGCGACATCAGAACAAAAGACGGATTGATAGGGACGGGCTAAAGCTCGCAAAGCGGTGACATTGGCGGCAGTGCCATTGAAAACAAAAAACACCTGGGTCTGCTCGCCAAAGTGCTGACGAAAGAGAGACACAGCCCGCTCACTCCACTCATCCGTGCCATAGGAGGGAGCATGGTCGGCGTTAGCGCTGATTAAAGCTGAGAGAATTTTCGGATGGACACCGGCGTGGTTGTCACTGCCAAAGCCGCGTTTCACGGAGTGGAAGCCTTTTGCAAAGTTGAAAAAATAAATTGATGGGCAATAAGCGCCGCTAATTTGCTGGTATGATTGTCAAAGTCCAAAGGAGGCGACACCTCATAAAGACCCAGGCCGCGCACATCATGGCGAGCCACGAGCCAGCGTAAGGCTTCCAGAAATTCTTGACTGCGAAGTCCTGTGGTCCAGGATTGACTGCAACCCGGAGCTTCAGTGGAAGTGAAGGCATCCATATCCACGCTGAGGAAGACTTTTTTACTCTCTTTGCCGGCCAAAAACTTTTGCAGGGATTTTAACAGGCCCTCTGTGAGGATTTGATCCAAAGTGAAGACATGCGCTCCTTGTTGCTGAGCCCATTGTATATGCTTGTGGCTGTTGCACTGATTTTGAATTCCCACTTCGGCAAAATCCAATTGTCCCTTGAACTGAGAAAGAATGCGGTGAAAAGGTGTGCCGGAATGAAATCCATTTTCAGAGGGACGAACATCCATATGAGCATCGAAATTCACCACCACGGCCTCGCCTTTGAAGGCATCTAAAAATCCAGCGGTGTCAGCGTAGCCGTAGTCATGGCCTCCGCCCAGGGAGATCCAGGGTTTGCCATTCTGATTTAGGGCGCGCACGATCTCGCGTCCCTTTTCATGGCGCTCGCCCAGAGATTTTTCTTTGTCCGCTAAATCGCCTAAGTCCAGCAGATGAGGCAGCTGGGGATGTTGCAAGTGCGGAGTCATTTTGTACAGACTGGCGCGGATCTCACGAGGAGCCGCCTGGGCTCCAGGACGCCCGCCATTCATGGCGATGCCCTCATCATCAGGATAGCCTAAGAGAGCGATATCATAAGTGTGTTGTGAAAGCTGAGTCAGGTCGCCTTTGGGAAGGATTTGAACGCATTCGCCCAAGCGAGGATCTTCTTTGTCATGACGAGTGAAAAGAAGATGTTTGTCGATTGGATGAAGCCAGTTCATTATTTCAGTTCGCCCCATTTTGAAAGTCGAAGGGTTTTTTTCATCTGCCCTGTATCGGAATCATAAATTCTCATCGTCGCATAGCCGCGATACATTTGCAGAGTCGCGAAGGTTGTGCTCTCTTTATCGGAGAGAAACATCACCCACTCTTTACCTTCGGAAGGTGTGATACTGTAGCGATAGCTGATCGGATCCCCGGTGTAGTATTCAGGATCGCTTTGCGCGTTCTTGATATTCATCGGGTAGAAGCTCATATAGTTGAAATCGCGAACAGTGAAAATACCTTCGTTGCTGTACCAGTAACCCAAAAGTTTTTTGAGTCCTACATAGTCGACACTGGTAAGAGAGGCTTTGCAAGTGCTTTCATGAAGAGTGCCAGAGGCTGTTAGAATATCACCCGCGGAAAGTTTGCGAATGCTGTTGTCCGCATCTTCGTTGGCGCCTACCAGCAGATAACGTGAACAATGGGCATTGGAAATCACAATATAAAGATCTGAAGATGTTCGCGTCACAGTGCCCGAGAGCGATTGAAAAGCGCTAGCAAAAGAGGAAGTGATGACAATGAGGACGAACGCGAAGTATCTCATGCCCATGTTCTTTTCACGCTTGTCATCGAGGGTCAATAGTATTCCGACTCTATATTTAACGTGATGAGTTAAGTGCTTAGTGTTTAGGCAAAATATGGGAGCTTGCGCGGTCGAAAGGGGCCACTTAGGATGATAAAGATGTCGCATGATGAATCCCTGATTTTTTTGGAGTTTCCCTTTCACGGTTCGGTTCCCCCAGATGCCCTCCTCTGTGTCAGAGACCTTGATGTGGTGGGAGTGGATGCTCGGCGCAAACGGCAGTTGGAAAATTTAAAACAGCACGCCTCCTTTGTTTTGCAAACTCACGAAAAATTTATTCCCTCGGCGGTGCGCTCTCTTTACGATCACGAGTTGTTGCAAACTCTGCAATGGCTGCGTCCCTTACAAATTCTTCCAGTGCAAGAGTTTTCATTTCAGGTGGAACAGAAGAAAACATTTTCGCGTCTTTTCCCTCTGACTCAGGTTCTCCTGGGAGAGACGGCCTCACGCATTGCTGAGATTTACAGTGAAGAGCTCGAATGGAGTCACTGGCTGTTGCAAGATCACTGGCGGTATTTTCCAGGTTCTCTGCGCCGTAAGTTCCCTCAGCATTTGGAATTCACCGAGGTGGCGCAGTGGGAGTGGGTTCAGGCCAGCCTCGAGATCCAGCCTCTTTTGAAAAACAAAAAAGAACGGCACATTGTCTCCTGCAATCCTTCCCTGCATATTGCGGTCCTGACAGAGGAGCGTCTCCTTTTGCAACGTGAAAAAGGTGTCTATGCTTTTGTCTACCGTGCCGTCAAAGACACTGTGGTGGAAAGAAAACTGGATGCCTACGAGGCGCAAATTATTGATGTCTTGCAAGAGGACAGAAAGTACACACGAGAGCAGCTCATACAAAGGATGACCTTGGATGAAGAGCTGCCCAGCTTAAGTCGAAACGAATGGGAGAAAAAGGTTTTATCCCTCTGCCAGGACGGTATAATCGAAGCAGAACACGATAACAGGAGGTGAAGTATGAGCATGAAGGAAAGACTTTTCTCAGCAGTGGGAATCTGTGCAGGACTGTTCATCGGGACGATGGCGCAAGCTCGCACATCCAGTGGCGTGCTGTTCACGGGTAATGTCTATATGTACAACACCACAGAAGAGCACACACCCGGCTCTAAAGTGGATACCAAGAGCAGTATTTATGATTTGAAATTAGGTTACCTCAATGGGGATGGTCTTTATCTGGGCGGCTTGTACACCCTGAGAAATCACGACAGCGGCAGCACCTCTGAAGATGGTAAGGCCTTGGGTCTTTCTCTGGGCTATATCGGGGCCAACAGCTTCTTTATCAAAGGGCACTATATTGTTTCAGCTGACAAAGGAAATTATAAAGAGGGCTCAGGGTATCAGGTAGATCTCGGGTATATCACCAATATCACAGGTTCCTTCTTGGTAGGAGTGGAGCTGACCTATCGCTCTATCGAGTATAAGAAAAACGACTCTATTTCTGGCTTCGATAAGATGAAGAAAGAGGAGTTGTTCCCGATGCTCACGGTGGGATTGCTGTTTTAAACGCGTATAAAATAAAAAAAGCAGGTGAGATGTCTCTCTTAATATCTCACTAAACCTCTTTCAAGATTTCATTCAAAAGCTGAATGTGTTGGAGCGGGTGGTTGCCCACCTGCTCAATCATCATTTTCTTGGCAACCTCTGCTTTAGGAATGCTTTCAAAAGTGATCAGGCGATCCATCGCATTGGCGGAAGAGACAATGATTGAAAGAGGATCTAAATCCTTTTCAAACATGCCCTTCGGGCCGCCGCCATTCAGAGTCTCTTCGTGTTGAGAGATGATGTTGATAACAGTTTGATCAAAGTGCTTTTTGTCGTGAACTCGCAGAGCCCCTTCTTCGGGGTGACGACTCCACAGTGCTTTGTCTTCAGGGCTCATCGCGCTCAAAGCCTGACTGAGATTCAGGGGGCTGTTGTAATGACCGTAGTCATGGAGAAGGGCTCCCAATGTCAGCAGTTGGATTTTTTTAGGATCACTCAAACCTAAGCGCTGAGCCAAGCCGATTGAAAGAGTGGCCACAGTGACCCCGTGATGGGCAATATTTTTATCCGTATTTTCAATGCTCATCACTGAAGAAAGAGCCTTGCTGTTATTCAGCAAGAACTGCACATATTTTCCCGCCGCATCTTTCGCGTAATTGTAGGATTCGGCGTTTTCGGGATTTTCGAAGACCTCTTCGGTGTTGCTCTGTTGAGCGCCTTGAATGATTTCAGAGCGAGTTTGCAGATCCTTGTTGCTGGAATCATCGTAGGCGGTTTCAATGTTTTTTTGCAGATAACTGCGGTAGTGGTTTTCCTCGTCAGTGAGGATGTACATTTTCCTCAGCTTCTTTTCCCGCAATCTTTGCAGCCGATCTCCTTCAAAACTGTCACCACGACGAAGGTAGAGAATCATCTTCTCATTGATCTTCACATAGGTGTTGAATTCAATTTTTTGGTCGCCACGCAAAGTGCTAACGCGGATAGAAACATAATCCATTGCCTTGGAATCCCTTCAGTTGCTATCGTAAGTTATGCCGATAGATAAAGAGATTGTAGAAGATTTTGTCAACGAGTCAAAGACCTTGATTGAAGAGCTCCTGGAGCTTCTCGAAAGTATTGAAGGTGACTACGCACAGGTTCAGCGTTTGGCAGATTACGGGAACAATGTCGATCGCATCATGGGAGGGGCGAAAAGCTTGGCTCTGATGGCGCCTCCTGATCATGCTTTGCACATGATCTCTGACTACGCGGCTCTCTGTAAGGCTGTGGGATATAAAGCTTCCCAAATTCAAAACAACGAAAAGTTTTATGATATCTGTGTTGCCATTTTGCTGGACGCCACGGAGACCTTGAACACTTTGCTGGCTAACATCCATCGCGATGGTAAGGTCCTGCGTCAGACCATTCCCCAGGCTTTTATCGAAAGATTGCGATGGGTGTCCCATCAATTCAATGAAGGCTACAGTATGAGTGTTGGCACCGGGCAGTCCAGTGGCAAGTTGAAACAATCTGATATCGACGATCTGCTTAAGAAACTGGGACTTTAGAATCCCACTGCTGTAAAGTCCACTGCGCCAGTTCACCCAGTTTAGGATGAGTGAGGAGGGCTGAGACTTCAGCCTCCAAGCTGCTCAAGTCGCGGTTGGCAGCTACAATCAGAGCATTTCTTTTTAAACCAAAAGAGCCCGCGCGAGCCAAAGGGGTGCCGCGCAGATCTCTTTCTAACTGTTTGCCCGAAGACGTGAGAATATAGCGAAGATCCTGCAGAAGCAGCTCTTCTTCCGAGGTGCTCAAGCTTTGCGACCGTTCGATGGAAAGTTGTCCTTTAAAGACTTTCTGGTTCCAAGGGCAGACAGTTTGACAGAGATCGCAGCCAAAAAACCAATCCCCCATGGCAGAGCGCAGTTCTTCCGGAGGCACCTGTCTCGATTCAATGGTCCAATAGGAAATGCATTTGCGTGCATCCAGCTTGCGCGGTTCGATCAGGGCCTGAGTGGGGCAGATATCCAGACAGCGTTGGCAGGTGCCGCAAAAATCAGGCAGAGGGGCAAAGTCAGAGCTCCAGGTTAAAGAGGTGTAGATCTCGCCAATAAAAAAAAGACTGCCTTTTTTGGGGTGGATCAAACAGGTATTTTTTCCGACCCAGCCCAGGCCGGCCCGGCGAGCCAGATCCCGCTCCAGAACAGGACTGCTGTCGGTGAAGGAGAGAAACTCCTCCCCGGGGAAAAGTGCTGCTAATTTTTGACAAAGAATCTGCATGCGCTCACGGAACCAAAAGTGATAATCCTGCCCTTGGGCATAGAGGCTGATCCGAGCTTGCTGCAAGGGAAAGACCGGGTTTTTTTCAGGATGAGGGTAGTAGGGAATGGCAAAGACCAGAGCACTCTGCATGCGCGGCCACTGTCTTTGAGGTTTTTCCTTGGTGGGAGCATGGGTTTCGAGGTAGGCCATGTCTCCGTGCAAGCCCTCCTGCAACCACTGTGTATAAAATTCGTAACTGAGCGGACGCTCCAAAGCCGCCCAACCGAAATGAGAAAGCCCCAATTCGTTGAGCGTGGGATCTAAAAGGTTTTTCATCTCCTGCGGCGTCACGTGAACAATCTCTTTCTTTCAGGGCGGTCTTTTTTTACACTGGGATTGATGTCACATGATACCACTGCTGTGCAAGCACTTTTGAAGTCTCATTCT
>JBCECD010000008.1:0-3620 GCA_039206745.1 Bdellovibrio sp.
GCACCACTTAAATCGTAGGACACATGAGAGCCCGATTGAGCTAGCCCCGACAAAGAACAAAATAAAATCAGAGAAGAAAGACGAATGCTTTTTTTCATTCTTTTATTTTTAAGAAGGACCCAAAGGCAGTCAATGAGTTTTAAGACAGGCAGAATGCAAGGCCCTCTGCCTGTCGAACCTGTTTAAAAGACCAGTTTTCCACTTTCACTTTTTACACGGACGGTGTCACCCGCTTTCACTTTTCCAGAGATGATTTCTTTGGAAAGAGGATTCAACAATTCGGTTTGAATCACCCGCTTCAATGGCCGAGCACCGTAAATAGGATCGTAACCTTTTTTTGCCAAGAACTCGACGGCGCTGTCAGCGAAATCAATCTGGATCTTTTTCGCTTTCAATCTCTGTGCGACGAGATCCAGCTGCACTTTCACAATACCGCCGATCTGAGCCTCACCCAAAGAATTGAACATCACGACTTCATCAATACGATTCAAAAACTCCGGACGGAAGCGTTCGCGCAGAGCTTCGTTCACCGCCTCGCGCTTTTCGCCGTCCGTCATCTTTGGATCCAAGATCGACTGCGAACCCACATTCGAAGTCATAATAAGAACCGTATTTTTAAAGTCCACAGTGCGGCCCTGTCCGTCAGTCAGCCGTCCGTCATCCAACACCTGCAATAAAATATTGAAGACATCCGGATGACCTTTTTCAATTTCGTCCATCAGCACGACGCTGTACGGACGCCGGCGAACGGCTTCCGTCAACTGGCCCCCTTCTTCATATCCGACGTATCCCGGAGGTGCACCGATCAAACGAGCCACGGAATGCTTTTCCATGTACTCACTCATATCAATACGCACCACAGCCTGTTCATCATCAAAAAGAAACTCAGCCAAAGCTTTGACTGTCTCCGTTTTGCCGACGCCGGTCGGACCTAGAAACATAAATGTTCCGATCGGACGATTCGGATCGGAAATTTCAGCCCGAGCCCGACGAATAGCATCTGCGACGATCGTCAAAGCGTGATCTTGTCCGACAACGCGATCCTTTAGAGAGTCTTCCATGTGCAAGAGCTTTTGCGATTCGCTCTCCAACATCTTCGAGACCGGAACCCCCGTCCATTTTGCCACAACCTCAGCCACATCTTCGGGACCGACTTCCTCTTTCAACATTCTGTTCTCCGAAGAACTCTGCTCTTTGCTTCGCTCTTCCAGAGATTTTAATTTCTTTTCCGTTTCAGGCAGACGTCCGTATTTTAACTCCGCCGCCTTACCCAAATCACCTTCTCGCTCGGCTTTGCTCACCGCAATTTTCAAGTCTTCGATATCAGCTTTGAGTTTTTTAATTTGATTGATACCACCTTTTTCAAACTCCCACTGTTCGCGCAAAAGTTGATTTTTGGCGTTGAGCTCCGTGATCTCTTTCTCAATAACGGTCAGACGATCTTTCGCCCCTTCGTCTTTCTCTTTTTTCAAAGCTTCTTTTTCAATACGCAATTGCATCAGCTCACGCTCGATTTTATCCACTTCTTCCGGAACAGAGCGCGTCTCAATTCCCAACTTGCTCGCCGCTTCGTCAATCAAATCAATGGCCTTATCAGGCAGAAAGCGATTGGTAATATAGCGATGTGATAATTTCACCGCCGAGACCAGGGCCGCATCGGTGATACGAATACCATGATGCACTTCATACTTTTCTTTCAAACCCCGCAGAATCGTGATGGCATCTTCGACACTGGGCTCTTCCACCATCACCGTCTGAAAACGACGTTCGAGAGCCGCATCTTTTTCAATGTATTTACGGTACTCATCCAAAGTCGTGGCCCCAATACAGCGCAGCTCTCCCCGCGCTAATGCCGGCTTCAGCAGCTGGCCTGCATCCATCGCACCTTCTGTTTTTCCCGCGCCAACCAAAGTATGCAACTCATCGATGAATAAAATAATCTGCCCTTCACTCGAGGTGACTTCTTTGATCACTGCTTTAAGACGATCTTCAAACTCTCCACGGTATTTCGCTCCGGCAATCAACTGTCCCATATCCAGAGACATTAACTTTTTGCCCACCAAATTATCCGGCACGTCCTGCTTGATAATTCGCAAAGCCAGACCTTCCGCAATGGCGGTCTTTCCCACACCTGGCTCACCGATCAAAACTGGATTGTTTTTTGTTCGACGAGACAAGACCTGCACAACCCGGCGGATCTCCTCATCCCGTCCCACCACAGGATCCAGCTTGCCTTCAGCGGCCAAAGCCGTCAGATCACGAGCGTATTTTTTCAGAACCTCATATTTATTTTCAGGATCATCGTCTGTGACCTTCTGACTGCCACGCATTTCCGTTAAGGCTTTTTGAGCAGCATCCAAAGTGATCTTAAATTTTTTGAAAAAACTGTTGAGATCCGTGTCTCCGGCTTTCAACATTCCCAGAAAAAAGTGCTCAGTAGAGATATAAGAATCCCCCCATGCCTGAGCTTCGTCTTCTGCCGCTTTAAAGATTTTCTCCAGACGAGGCCCGGCAAAGAGCTTTTGCCCGCCACCCGTGACCTGGGGAAAACGATCTATCTTATTCCTTAAATCAGTCAGGAACGAGGCCTGCTGTACATTCATTTTATCCAAAAGCCGAGGCACGATGCCCTCTGCTTGCTGTACCAGTTCCAAAAGGAGATGCTCAGGTTCTACAGAGGGACTGCCCTTGCGCTCTGCGGAGCGGGCCGCAGCTTGCATGGCTTCCTGACTTTTTCGCGTCATTTTTTCAATATCGTTGCTCATAAACTCTCCATCTGGAATAAAGAATGAGTCTTATTTTAGCTTTGTCAATATCCGACAGAGCTCCGCGAACAGGATACACTATGGCAGGAATCGTCAATCCCAAAGGCCCCGGCAAATCGCAACCCCGCTTGCGCCCTTCCATCAAAAAAGATGCGATCCATCCCCATGACTATTTAGCCTATGAAACGCGTTTTTCCTGCGAAGATTGCTCTCACTTTGATGGGCAAAAAACCATTTGCACCCTTGGCTACAATCCCGCACACCACCTTAAGTCCGAGCAAACTCGACAATACCTTTTATCTGGCACTATGGCCTTTTGTCGCTTCTTGGAAATTGACTGAGCCAAAGCCTTGCTTTTTTAATTTTCCCCTTCATAGGGCTTGTTTCTTCCTGATGCAGGACAGGCCTTCGTCTGAAAATCACGACTTGTCATTAGACCAGTAATATTAAATCCCAACAATTCCAGTCTCAAGTCCTGTCAAGAGATCGTCTCAAATCCCGATCAATTTCGTATCAACACACTACTCAGAAGGAGTCAGAGAGAGATGGTCACTCTCTCCGTAAGATTCGAAAGGAGGGCCTTCAGGGATGAAATAAAAAAGAACAACAGATTGTTCTCTAGCTGAGAACGAAAGATCTCAGCAGTAACTCTAAAACGAAAAGGCCAATACACACAGACTCGGATGTCGGTGTCGGCAAAGCGGAAGTAGGTTTCGCTTCAAGCCAAAAAAACAATCAAGGAGGGTATTAAAAATGAAAAATAAATATTAACGGAGGATTTTAAAATGGGAATGAGAGTAACAACAAACATGGCGGCAATCAACGCTCAAAGAAACTTGATTGGTTCACAAAGAC
>JBCECD010000008.1:3630-13728 GCA_039206745.1 Bdellovibrio sp.
ATTCAATGGCTAAACTTGCTTCTGGAAGTCGTATTAACAAAGCTGCTGACGATGCTGCAGGTCTGGCGATCTCTGAAGGCTTAAAAGCTCAGATTCGTTCTGCAAATCAAGCACAAAGAAATGCTAACGATGGTATCTCTTTGGTTCAAACTGCTGAGGGTGGTCTGAACGAGATCGGAAATATCGTGGTTCGTCTTCGTGAGTTGGGTATCCAAGCTGCTTCTGACACTGTTGGTGAGACAGAGCGTGGCATGTTGAATAAAGAGGTTCAACAGTTGAAATCTGAGATTCAACGTATCGCTTCTGTAACCACTTGGGGTACTACTAAACTCCTTGATGGTTCTTCTCCAACTTTCGACTTCCAAGTTGGTTTGTATAACAACGCTGAAGAAGATCGTATCTCCTTCAATGCAAGTGAAAACGTAGCAACTTTGGACGCTTTGGGATTGGAAGGCATTGACTTCTCTCAAAAAGAAGGCGCTCAGGAAGCTTTAGGAATGTTGGATGCGGCACAGACTTCTATCTCTGGAACTCGCGCAAACCTTGGTGCTCTTCAGAATCGATTGACTTCGACTGTTGACAACTTGGGTGTAGCTCAAGAGAACTTGTCTGCTGCAAACAGCCGAATCCGTGATACTGACGTAGCACAAGCTTCTTCAGAGATGACTCGTAACAATATCTTGTTACAAGCTGGTACTTCAACTCTGGCTCAAGCTAATGCTTCCACTCAATTGGCTCTTAAATTGATTGGCTAAGATTCCTAACTAAATGGAACTGGAACCTCGGTAAGACTTCTTACCGAGGTTTTTTATTTTCACGAAACTTCTTTTTTTGCTCAGGCTTTCTACAGGACGTTCTGCCTCTCCACACAAACTCCAAAAAACTGTATAACTTTTTTACTAATAATTTCAAATATTTAGCTAAAGTAACCGGGTTTTCATACCGAAAATAACAATGTGTGATGAACATGGAGGATTTTATGCGATCACTCAACCTTGGACGATGGACAGCAATGATCTTAGCAAGTGCTTTGCTCGCGGCCTGCGGAAATCAGGGGGGCTTCGAACTCCTGGATGGAGCTAGTAATGGCGGTAACACCAATCAAGGCTCTGGAAGTGATGACGGTAGTGGCTCCACTCCTGGCACTCCTTCAACTCCCTCTGCTTATGACAAATTGGAAATGAACGGTTATATCGGCGGCACCACTTATGAAAATCAGCAGGTCATCGGTCTCGATAAAGCCAATAACGCACTTCTGCTCTATCTTCCGCTGCCTCCAGGACCTTTTAGCAACATCTATATAGATGTCCCTGAGGTGAATGGTCTTAAAGTCACGACGGTTCTTGATTCTCAACAGAATGCACGCATCGCACTGAGCATTCCACTGCGCTACCTCAGTAAAAATACCGTCCTTCTTCCCACATCAACCACTTTACCGGGTGGTCGAGCTCTTCCCATGATGCCCAGCGGAGAGTATCCCTCTTTAGCTCTGGGGCTGAATCAAAGCTCGACCAATAAAATTTACCTGTATTTTGGGGTGAATGCGGTCGGCTTCTTCGTGGAAAGTTCCTACTTTCCTGAATATATTGGCGTGACAGCTCCCATCAAAAACCAAGCACAGACTCGAACTCTGGGCTATTTCACAATCGTGCCTAAGGCCGGCGTAAACAATGGCGGGCTGTTCTTATCCTTCCTTCTACCCAAGGACTTAGCCAAAATCATTGATGACCATCTGAGCGGCATCATAAACTAAGCAAGACCCTGGCAAGACTCAGTTCAATTTGATTTGCCTGCACCGGTAAATACCGCTAGTCTAAAAAGGCAAATCATTTTGAACCAGGACTTTCCAGGGAGCGAATCATGGCAAAGAAAAAAGCAAAGAAAGCAGTAAAAAAAGCCGCAAAACCGGCTAAGAAGGCTACGAAAAAGGCAGCTAAAAAAGCAACAAAGAAAGCTGCAAAACCCGCAAAAAAGGCGACTAAAAAAGCAGCGAAACCTGCCAAGAAAGCCGCAACTAAAAAAGCAGCTACAAAAAAAGCCGCTCCTAAAGCGACCAAAAAAGCTGCCGCGAAAAAACCAGCTGCAAAAAAATCAGCTCCTAAAAAAGAGAAAGTTGCAAAGGCCGCCGCTATTGGCGCCGGCGCTGTAGAAGCTGTTAAACCAGCCTCCTCTTTCGACGCCTCTGAATTCGAGGACGATGCTGACATGGATGCAGTTGTTGATATCGAAGAAGAAGATTCTTCTGATGATTGGGATGATGAGTCTGAAGACAGCGATGAAGGTGGCTTCGAAGCTGAAGAAGACGAAAGCGATGACTCTATGGAGACATCCAGCGACGACGATGAGGATGACGAGGACGATGAAGACTCTGGGGATGACGAAGGTTATTTCTAAGATCTCATAAAGCTTGCTCTTTATGCAAAGCGCTCTGATAAAGAGCGCTTTTTTTATGCCCTCATCTCGCCTATCCTCAAAACATGTATAAACATCTTTACAGCCGATTTCTCAAAGCTCATTCCAACACTTTGCATTTTGCCTGCCACAGTCATCACTATTGGCCGGATGTCACACGCGAAGCTCAAATATCGTATTGGGATGACTCCTGCTTGCATGTTGACAACAAATGGAGCTATCTCTTCGGGGAAAAAATTCCTCAGGCACAAAAGTTGATTGCCGAAGTATTACATTTGTCACACCCGGAGCAGTTGGTTTTTGCTCCAAACACTCATGAGTTGGTCTTTCGGCTTTTAAGTTCTTTAGATTGGTGCAAAAAGAATCGCATCCTGACAACAGATTCGGAGTTCTACAGCTTTGATCGCCAGATCAATCGTTTGGCTGAGTTCGGAGCTTTTGAAATCGAAAAAATTCCCACTCTGCCCATTGAAACTTTTCATCAGCGATTCACTCGGGCTTTACAATCCTCCTCTTGGGATCTGGTTTTTCTCAGCCATGTCTTTTTCAACTCTGGTTTGGTCTGTGATTTTCAAAAGCTGTCCCGGGAGGCTTCAGCCGAAACTCTGTTTGTGGTCGACGGATACCATGGCTTTATGGCCCTGCCCACCGATCTCTCGTCAGTGCAGGAAAAAGTTTTTTATCTCGCCGGATCTTACAAATACGCGCAAGGCGGAGAAGGCGCTTGCTTTCTCTATGTACCTCCGGCCACTCGCCATCGCCCTCTTAATACGGGTTGGTTCGCAGAACTGGCCCAACTGGCTTCAGTAAAAAATGAAGTGGGTTACCCGACAGGCTCTTTGCAATATGCAGGAAGCACTATGGACTTTTCAGCTCTTTATCGTCTGATTGCTGTTTTAGACGCCTTCCATAGCAATGAAATTTCCGTGAAGACCATTCATTCCTTTGTAAAAAGAAATCAGGATTTCTTTCTCGAGAAACTGACGGCACTCCAACACAACTTGATTCATACAGAATGCCTCTTACGGGCATCAGATCGCAGTCAAGTCCATGGTCATTTTTTAACTTTTCAATTGCCTTCGTCGGAGCTGACAAAAAAGACTGTAGAACGCCTCAAAGAAAAAGGGCTGCTGGTGGATTCGCGCGGAGACCGGCTGCGTTTTGGCTTTGGTCTTTACCACGCTGAGCAGGATCTGCTTCGCGCGGTTCAAATCATTTCTGAAATTTAATTACTTTAAGTTACCCCCCAGAGCCGCCACATGGTGAACCATCCCTTCGAGAGTTCGACTGAGGAAGTTTCTTTCTTCCTCAGGAAATCGACTCCAGAACTGAGTGATATGTGACGACCATCGAGGAAAAATATCTTTGATCACATTCTGCCCTTTTTCAGTGATCTTAATAACAAAAGCCCGCCCGTCTTTTTCATGAACTTCTCGTCGCAAAAGCTCAGCTTTTTCCAATCCGTTCAGCAATCCGGAAATGGTTGCCTGAGTGACCCCCACTCTTTGTGAAAGCTCCGAAGGCATCAATCCACCCGGTTCGCGATTCAACATCAACAACAAAGTGAACCGCCCGCTGGAGAGGTTGAAAGGTGCGAGGAAAGTATCAAAGTGATTTTCAAACTCCGTCGCCACCTTCATGAGCATCAGGTGAGAGTGTAAAGCCCATGTATCGGCATTCGGCTGAATCTGAGAAACAGATTGCTGAATTTCTTCCTGAGAGGGCAATGTTTGTATAAATAATTTTGCCATAAAGTTCTCCTAATATTAACTTTCTGAAACAAGACCTTTGTGAGTTTCCACCGCTGAAGAGCTTTCACCTTCCGAGTGAGAAGCCTTCGCCGCATGAGAACCCTCTGAGGTCGAAGTGAATTTTGATCCGACTCTGTTAGCCCAGACTCTAAAACGATCCACATAAGTGAACACCGCCGGAACCACAATCAGAGTCAAAATGGTTGAAGAAATCATACCTCCGATAATCGCAACACCCATCGCGGTGCGCGACTTGGAGGCTTCATTCAGACCGATCGCCACAGGCAAAGTCCCGGCAATCAAGGCAAAGGAAGTCATCAGGATCGGACGTAACCGCGTCTTACCTGCCTCAACCAAGGCTTCCGCACGAGATTTACCAGTCGCCATCAGCTGTCTGGTATAGTCCACCAGCAAAATACCATTCTTACCGGCGACCCCAATCAGCATGAAGAATCCGAAGATCGCAAAGATGGTCATAGTCTCTCGAGCCAAGAACAGAGCCAAGAAAGCACCACTCAAAGCCAGAGGCAGAGCCACCATGATCGTGATCGGCGTGATGAACGACTCATACAAGCTCGATAAGATCAGATAGATAAAGAGAATGGCAAAGCCCAATGCCAACACTGTGGAAGTCATCAGCTCTGTCATATTCTCAGCATCCCCACCGAATGAATAACGCACACTTGTAGGGAAAGCCGTCTCTCCGGTTGTCATGAGTTTCACGGCATCATTCACCACGTCACTCAAACCAGCTCCAGGTGCAAGACCTGCTGTGATCTGGATGTAACGTCCCCGATCCTGACGCTCAATCGAAGCCGGTCCTGAGGCCAGATCTCCGTTCGCGACGTCAGAGAGGCGCACCAGTTTTCTATTCACGTTCGGAATATAAACTTGGTTAAAGCTTTGTCGCAAATCCCGCTGCTCCGGCAACAGGCGCACACGCACCTCATACTCACGTCCTTTTTCCCGGAATTTTGCTGGCGTGAAACCTTCGACTTGAGCCCGCAACTCTTGTCCCATTGTTTTTGTATTCACACCGTACTGCTTGGCAGCTCCCGGTCGCAAGTGAACCTGCATCTCAGGCTTACCGGGACGGAAGTTTGTGTCCACGTCTTTCAAACGAGGATCCGCTTTGAGCTTGGCAAAAAGCTTGGTCGCTGTCGCCTCCAACTCTTTAGGATCTGCCGAGATAATATTCAGAACAAACGGCTGCTGTCCCATTCCTCCTGTCGCATCGAATTTCTTCACAACAGGATTGGCGTAAGCAAAGTCACTCAACTGGCCCCGAACTTTGTCGCGGAACTGCTCCGTGGTCAGAGCTCCTCTGTCCTTGCCATCCTTCATGCGAACATAGAAGTTCGATTTGTTGGATTCACCATAAAGACTTCCGATAATCATCGCCGTGTAATTCACTTCGGGGTTGGCGCGAACGATCTGATCGACTTTATCTCCGACCGCATTCATACCTTCCAAGCTCGTACCGGGAGGCATTTCGAGAGTGACAGTAAACTCCCCACTATCGTCATCTGTAATAAAGGCTCCGGGAACTTTCGTCACCGTGTAGATACTCAGGAAGAAAATCACGAAAGTGATGCCAATAGTAGAGAGAGGGAAGCGCAGAGTGACTCGCAACAGAGCCTCATACATTTTCTCCAGCCAACCTTGGAAGCGGTCAAATCCGCGCACCATGCGACCCAAAGTTTTACCATAAAGAGTCTGCGTATTCGCAGGATGAGCATGCCCCGATCCTCCGAAATAGGCCGTCAGCATTGGAATGATGGTCATCGCCACAAACCAGCTGATTGCCATGGAGAACACAACTGTCATACCGAACTGTTTTAAGAACTGACCGATCGTCCCCGACATGGTTCCCACGGGTACGAACACCGCGATCACCACCAAAGTGATGGCCATCACCGCCATTTGAATTTCGACAGTTCCTCTTTCCGCCGCCGTTTTGGACTCTTCACCCAACTCCATTCGGCGGTAAATATTTTCGATAACCACGATGGCATCGTCGATGAGGAGCCCCACCGCCAAAGTCAAAGCCAGCATTGAAACGATATTAATCGAAAAGCCCGCCACCTTCATAATCAAGAAGGCACCGATCAAAGATACCGGCAAAGACAGAGCCGTGATCAAAGTCGAGCGCAAACTTCCCAAGAAGAAGAACACCGTGATCACCGTCAGGACGATACCGATAATGATCGTCTCATTCACATCGTACAGATTGTTTTTAATTTTGATAGAAGCATTCGAAACAACTTGAGCCGTGGGAGCGCCCTCCAGCTTTTGCAATTCAGGTTTCAGACGCTCCAACTGTGCGATCACATCGTCCGCCACCTTCACCGTATTTGAACCCGCTTGTCGGTAGACCTGAAGGAACAGAGCTTTTTTTCCGTTCAAATAAGCACGAGACTTTTCATCTTCCAAGGTGTCGACCACTTTTCCCAGATCAGCCACACGCGTGGGAACTTCATTCCCGTAAAGATTGACCAGAGTGTCCGCGACTTCTGAAACAGTTTGGAACTCACCAAGACCACGGAAGACCAGTTCTTTACCGCCCTCGTCGACTTTACCGCTCGGAATATTTTCTCCCGAAGCACCAACCTGACTGGACACCTGGCTGACTGACAGCTCACGAGCCCGCAATTTATTGCGATCCAACAGGACATGAATCTCTCTTTCACGGCCACCGAAGATCTCAATGGCTCCCACGTTACTCACTTGCTCCAAGCGAGGCTTGATATATTGATCAGCAATATCAAACAGCTGAGCATCGCCCAAGTTATCCGCTGTCACCGACAACATGAGAATTGGTGTATCAGAAGGGTCGAATTTGCGAATGACCGGATCATCCACTTCCGTCGGCAGTTTGGCTTTTGCGATATTCACTTTGTCACGAACTTGCTGTTCAGCATAGCGAACATCCACACTGCTATTGAACTCAACGATAACTTGGCTCACGCCTTCCAAACTTTTGGAAGTCAGACGCTTAATACCGGAGATGGTGCTCACTTCCTCTTCGATAGGACGACTTACCAGAGTTTCAATCTCCGAGGGGCCTGAGCCCTGATAAGTTGTTTGCACCGTGATCACCGGAACGCTCACATCCGGATATAAATCCACGCTCATGGATTTATAAGAGGCCCATCCCACTACGAGAATAGCGATCGTGATACAAGTGATAAAAATAGGTCGGCTAATCGATATTTTAGGTAAGCTCATAACTATTGACCTCTCTCTGTTGAGGTTTGATTTTGATATAATTTAATTTGTGCTTGCAGTCCCAAAATTTGCGCTGCTGATTGAATGCGCGTGACTTCCGATTGCGAGAAGTCCTGCTCAAACAACAACACCTGATAAGTGGTTGTACGGCCCTGACGAAGACGCGTGCGCTCATTTTCCAATTTGGCTTTTTGCGCATTCACGATATTTGTTGCCAGGCGCAGACTTTCTTTCGCTTCACCCAATTGCTGAACCAGATTGTTCCAATCTTGATCCTGAACAAATTGCTTATGTTGATAAGTCAGCTCGGCAGCCTTTTGCGCTTTCGCAGCGCCAGCTTTGGCATCCGATGTCGCCAGGATATTTAAAGGAATATTCACACGCACACCGATAAAAGCGGTGTCTTTCTCGGTACGGCCTGCATTTTTCAAAGCCTCGTTCAATTCCTCATCCCGTCCGTTCAAAGCGTAACTCCCATATAAATCCACAGTGGATTTATTTCGTTCCGCCACCAGCGTTGCTGCCGATTGAGCCGCGCGGGCCTGAGCCTCAGCAGCCATCACATCGTAACGACTGCCAGGTTTCGTCGAAGGAACAGCCACCTTCTCGAGATCCGCAAAGTTGATTCCTCCCAGGACAGGAGTTTGTGTTTCCGCCGCCTGATTGATGTAAGTATTGAAAGATCTCTTGGCTGATTTTTCTTGATTCAAAGCCTGTTGCAACTGAAAGGTGGTCGCTTCAACCAAAGCTTTCGCTTGCAGCACGTCTGCATTTTCACCAAGATTCATACGGGCTTTTTTCGAGACGTAGTCTAAAATGCTTTGCGCTTGCTTGAGGGCCCGCGTTTGCACTTGCACCACTTCCTGACTGGACGCCAATTTCCAGTATGCGGCTTCTGCTTCCACTAAAAAGCCTTGAGCTTGAGCATCTGCCGCTAAACTTTCAGCGCGATTTTGTTGGCGGACGACGTCTTCATTGGCGCGTGAAGTACGACCGAAGCCGTTCCCCAACAAAGGCATCGTCAGCTCAATCAAAGGGGTTGCATCCCAAAAGCTGCTCGCCACTCCCGCAGGAAGTGTGGCCCCTTCAACTTCTGTCTTATCAATGGCGTAAGATAATTTTGTTTGCAAACCGAAGGAGAATTCTTGAGACACTCCTAAAGAATAGTTCTGCATACGAAGACGATCATAAGTGATAGAAGAAGCAAAACTCTCCTTACCATCATGACCGACTCGCGCGTTGGCGAACAGACGGGGGGTGAAATAGAGGTCGGCTTCACGGGATTTCAACCGGGAGGCCTCAGATTGCTCAGAGTTAGCCTGGTAGCCTAAGCTCTTTTCCTTAACCTGTTGTAAATACTCACTCAAACTCAATGCTGAGGCCGGAGGGCCTAGCAGAAGAGCTGCTGTTATAAGCGCAAAGCTCCCCAACTTTAAGATATCAGATCTAGTCATACGCACTCCATACATTATGTAATCACTTACATACTTAAATTAACCGAAGGTCCTTAAGTATGCAATCAATTACTTTCTTGCTGTTTCAAAATCCTTATGATACATTATTTAATAATAAATGATTTCATGCATTTAAGATCATTCTCAGGGGGTTTTCATGACCGAGACATCTCAAAATAGAAAGGCTAAAGGCGAGTCTTCCTCTGCTGTTAAGCCCAAAAAAAGAGATCGCTCTTTATCTGAAGACCGGCTTTTAAGCGCGGCCTTGGAGATTTTCTCTAAAAATGGTTTTAATGGCACCACCACTCGTATGATCGCTAAGAAGGCTGATGTGAATGAATCCCTCATCGGTCGTTACTTTGAAGGCAAAGAGGGACTTTTGATTGCCGTGATTGAGCGCTTTCTCGAAGAGCTTTTACATCGCGAGATCCCCTACCCACCTCAAGAAAGCTTAAGCCATGAATTGGAACTTTATGTAAAAGACCGCCTCACTCTCGGCTGTCGCAGCGAGAACGAAAGCTTTGCAAAAATTATTTTTTCTCAGGCCTTGGTCGACAGAAAGTTTAAAAAACAAGTTCGCGAAACTGTTCCAATGCAATTGGATGCCAAACTCGTGGAGCGCATTCAGCTCTTATATGATAAAGGTAAATTAAAAAAAGACACCGACGTGAACGCTCTCTGCCAAGACATCGATACCTTTTTAGACGGCATGTTCTTTTTTGAGCGCATTTTACATGAGACCAGTGACGAGGAAATTCTTATGCGAACGCTTCGCTTCGTCACCACTTACGCGAAGCTCTTTGAGGCTCGATAATCATTAAATCAATGAACCTCTAACCAGTTATCACAAGCCTCACTTTTAAAAGCGAGGCTTGCTTCCTTGAATTTCGAGATCTGGCAAGGGCGGCAAAGAGTCTCCACCGCTCTCAGGAATATTCTCGCCTTCGTTTTGCAAACGATCTATTAGATTCTCAAATCCACTTTCATCCTTAGCCTTAGCAGAGACCGGCGTTTTATTCTGACTCTGAGCAGGCTTCACTTGAGCCGATTGAGTTGCAGCCACAGTTGACGACGATTCCGCAGCAGGGGCTGCCGCAGCTTGAGGCTTCACCGAGCGCTGAGCAGCTTGCTGAGCGATAGCAGCAGCTCTTTTTTGTTCAGCCAAACGCTGTTGTTCTTGCTGGCGCAATTGTTCGCGCTGTATATCAGCGTGGCGCTCAGCCCGGAGACGCGCAGCCTCTTCTTCGCGTTCA
>JBCECD010000008.1:13738-18849 GCA_039206745.1 Bdellovibrio sp.
CTCTGAGCCTGCAACTCAGCACGCTGAGCTTCACGCGAGTTGAAGCCTCTTGAGTCCAACTCTCCACGGCGATACTGCTCATAACAACTGAGTACAAGGGCTTCGCCATCCTGATTGAGCGGGGCATTCATCGTATTGCGCTGAACACAGAAAGGAATTGCCAAACTGAATGTCTGTTCAGACCATTCACAGAGTTCCTCCGCCCTGCCTGAATCAAATCCTAGTTGTTCATAAATGCTAGCACATTGCTTTTGTAGCGATGAGGCGGTGGTTGAAATCTTCTGCCCACAACTGAACCGCGCCAAAGAAAGAGAACGCGGATGATCTATATCTTGATAGGCGTCAACAACACAGTCGATGAACTTGCGGTCTCTTCTTTGTTCACAGACCTCGCGGGCAAGACCCTTTGTTTTAGCACCGGCTTCGGTATAAACTTTTTCAGTGCATTCCTCGAGAGAATACTTTTGTTGAGCTTGAGCGCCGAAGGCGACTGAGAAAACGAAGGCCAAAAGAGAAAGGGATTTCATAAAACAGTCCTTGAAAAGGCCCAGAGTGGAAGAGAGAAAACCACTCCAGGCCACAGTAACTACTTCATAGGTTTTGTATGCACAGCAAACTTTTCGAACTCACCGTATTCATGAAGCTTGTTATAAAGCGTCTTGATAGTGATACCCAAATTATTTGCCGCTTGGGTTTTATTGCCACCGAAATGCGCCAAAGCTTTCAGGATGTAGCGCTTTTCCAGATCGTGCAGAGTCATTTGCGGATCGTACTCGATCACATCTTTCTCAGTTTGACCGATGCGAATATTCTCAGGAATATCATTGAGCATGATCATGTGGCCTTCGGAAAGAATTTGCAGACGTTCACACACGTTTTGCAACTCACGGATATTTCCCGGCCAGTCATAGCGGATCAAGGCCTTCATCGCCTCTTCGTTCACGGAACGACCGCGATTCAGATAAGCATGCTGAGAGCTGTTCAAAAAGTGACTGATCAAAGAAGGGATATCTTCCTTACGACGACGCAGAGGCGGCGCACTGACCACGATGGTATTGATACGATAGAATAAGTCCTCACGGAAGTTTCCACGTACAACCTCTTGATCCAATTCACGGTTGGTCGCACAGATCAAACGGATGTCAACACGGATAGGGTCTTTACCCCCTACACGATAGATTTCACCCTCTTGAATGAAACGCAACAGCTTGGACTGAATAGCCGGATCCAACTCACCGATTTCATCGAGGAACAAAGTTCCACCGTTAGCAGCTTCGGCTAAACCGATCTTACGAGTGTAAGCACCGGTGAAAGAACCTTTTTCGTGCCCAAACAATTCAGACTCCAAAAGAGTCTCGCGTAAAGCTCCGCAGTTGATGGCAACAAAAGGTTTGTTGCGGCGGTTGGAGCGATCATGGATCGAGCGAGCAATCAGCTCTTTTCCTGTTCCGGATTCACCCAGAACCAGGATATTGGCATTAGAGGGGGCTACACGATCAATCATTTTCATCAAAGTCGCCATGACTTCGGATTGATAGACGATAGTCTTGTTTTCAAGAACTTTGGAAGTTTGATTTGTACTCCAGGTCACTTGGTTTGCATTCTGAGATGAGGGCAAAACTGTCGTTGAGTTGTTTTCGTTCATGGGGGTCTCCACCTTTCGCTTTACGTACTTAAATGATTGCGGGGGCGGGTTTCCGTGAGATTGTCTCAGCATGATACGCCGCAGTAATGCATTGTGTTATAACCTTCGTCCTGTAAGATTTGCAAGCGAATAAATGCATGCCATTAGATTTTTTTTATGCTTTGAGCTCGTGTTGAAAGAAGGCCTTTGATGAAGTCCACTTTACCTCTTGCCAGCCTTATTGATAAGTATTTGAAATATATGGAGTTTGTCAGATCCAGCTCCCCCCTTACTTTGAAACATTACCGCCTGGATCTGGATCAGGCATTTTCGCAATTTATTGGCAATTTTTCGCAAAAAAATATCATAGAAGAAGAGATTTTACGGGTAGCTCGGGAAGCATTTAATGGTCCCTGGGCCCGCCTGTCTCTGGCCTCCCGGAATCGCAAGGCCGCCACTTTGAAGAGTTTTTTGGGCTGGATCTTTACAGAGGGTTATACAGAACGAGACCTTTCTTCCCAGGTCACCTGTCCCAAAGTTCCCCGCAAGATCCCCCATTTTTTAAGTGTCGATGAGGCCCTGGCTGTTTTGCAGGGATTTGACGCCGCTTTAATGAAGGAGGTCTCCGAGTCGGCACCCCACTCGTCTTTGCAGAAGGAGCGCCTGCTTTTTCTCCTGCTTTACGGCGGTGGTCTGCGTGTGAGTGAGGCCTGCAACCTTAAGTGGAGTGACATCTCTTTCAAACAAAAAACTTTGCGCATTCTGGGTAAGGGGGGAAAAGAACGCCTGGCAGTTCTTCCCCGCCTCACTGTGCAAGCTCTGGAACGAGAGCACGCTCGGGCCGCCGGGCGGGACCTTTCCCTCTCTATCTGGGGCGAGCGCCCCCTGAACCCACGCACCGCCTATGAGATGATCCGTCAGAGCGGAAAACGAGCTCAACTCCTGAAGCCTCTTCATCCGCATGCTCTCCGCCACAGTTTCGCCACCCACCTGCTGACCAGCGGAGCGAATCTGCGCACACTGCAAGAGCTGCTTGGCCATGAGAGCTTACGAGCCACAGAAAAGTACACTCATCTCGGCATGGACCAGCTCGCTCAGACACTGGAACAACGGCATCCCTTAGGAAGATCGCAGAGTGAAAAATAAACGGAACACAAATTTTTTATAAAGTCGCATGCTCGAGATAGTGACGAACCATCGCTTCGACATTGCGAAGTTCTTCATCCACAATCTGACGATAGGAAATCAACTGCTGAGATTGAGCCAAGGGAGCTCGCAGAAAAGGCGCCATCCACGGCTCAGCCTCCACCACTCCCTGCTGCAATAAAAATTTCAAATAGAAATGCATCTTCAAAACCAAAGGGTCCGAAGTCAACTCCAAAGCCTTCAAGGAATGCCCAAGGAGATTGAACAGAAACTCCGAGTTCTGATCGCCCTCCTGACTCACCTTGCTCACACATTCCAAAATATGCAGAGCCAGCTCCAAACGATCATAGTCAGTACGAATCCCAGGAAAGTCATGAATCAGAGTGGCTTCCTGCAAAACACTGAGTTGTCCCGCCGCCGTCGCCTCCTTGTATACAAGATTGACGAAGTGAGACGGCTCTAAAATCCCGCCGCCGAAACGCTTTTTACTGCGCAGAGCTCCCCGCGCGATAAAAGATTTTTTCTCTCCCAATGGGGAAAGCGCATGCAGAATCAAATCCGCCTCGGAGTATTTTATTTTGCGAAGAATGATAAAACGATCTTTGCCCTGACTCACACATCCCAACTTTGCTGCGCTTTCACCTCTTCATACGAAGATATGACCAGCTTGGCAAAGTCTTTTCGTGCTAACACTTCAGATCCAAACAATAACAGACCTCTTAATTGCTCCAACGATGGAGTCGGTTGCCACCAATGACGGAACATTTTAACCGTAGACCAATGACACATATTGGTTGTGGCCATTTTCTGCCATCCCTCTTGCGGAGATATAGAAAGCTTTGCGAAAATTTTCAGGGCCACAGCTTCAGCGCTCACATCCTCAAATACACAGACAGCCCGATCCATCAAGCGAGGTGCTGAAGGCACAAAGTAAGGCTTGGCAACAGAGGCCAGTTCTTGTTCTAAGGTTGTAACCAACTCCGGCACCATCTGTCGTCCCACAAAAGATTTTTGGATCTCCTCCTGGAACTCCCCTCTGCGCCAAGTCGCTGAATGGACAATCAAAGGAGGCGAACGAAACCGCTCTCCTGTTAAAGCGATGGCTGCTTGATCTGAATGGGAGCAAATTCTCACTGTGTAGGGACGAATATCAACACGCTCATAAAAATGTCGCGCGTGCGAAATACGAAAGGAGAAGATTCTTTTGTCATTGAGTAATTTATCTAACTCATCCACGAAGGGATAGAGCTCGCCGGTGACGGGATGATCTTCACTATAGAGAACAAAAAGAGTTTCTCTTTTTAAAGCGTCCACCCATTCTTTCACATTCTCCATCTTCAAATGAGACAGAGTCACGACTTCATACACCTCTTTATAGTAGTAAGCCAGCAGACCTTCGAAAGCGAAAGTTTGTCCCTGAATCACACCGATCGATTTTTTATGAGACATGAATTGCGCTGTGCCTTGAGCAATTTCAAAAACCGCTTGCGCAATGCCGCGATAACAGCGGATGCGAACAGGGTTCACAACCCCCAGGGAGGATTTCATCTGATCATTCAATTGATCCCACGATTCAGGAGGCACAACGTCTATGAGCATGTTGTCAATTTAGCAGAGTCTCTCATAAAAGAGGCTCCGACAAAGGTCTTATTTTAACGCATATCAAAATTTCTTCTGGCAGCTCATTTCAGTGTCGAAAAAATCTCGGCTCTGCTAAACTTATGTTTCAAGAGGTGATCATGGAAAAAAAACGCATCGAATGGCCGGTAGCTTTATTTCTCGTTCTCAATCCGCTGGCCGCTTTGATTTTAACCCCTATCTATTTCTATATGCATGGCTTTCAGTGGGAAATTTTGGCCTTCGCTCTGGCCTTTGCCGCAGCTACGAATCTCAGCATCACTGCTGGTTACCATCGTCTTTTCTCTCATAAGAGTTATGATGCTCATCCCCTGGCTAAAGCCCTGTTCCTTTTAGTTGGAGCTTCAGCTTTTCAAGGTTCTGCTTTGAAGTGGTCTTCAGACCATCGTCGACATCACACTCATATCGATGGCGACAAAGATCCTTACAATATCAACAAAGGTTTTTGGTACGCGCACATGGGCTGGCTCTTCTATAAGGAGTCTGTAGATCAAAAAATCCAGGCTCCTGATTTAGAGAAAGATTGGATGGTCCAGTTCCAACATAAATATTATGTGCCTTTGGCTATTTTAATGGGCTTTATTTTCCCTATGGCCGTCGGCGCTCTGATGGGTTCGGCTTTGGGAGGCTTGGCTATTGCCGGTGCTTTACGTATTGCCCTGACTCAGCAAAGTACTTTCTTTATCAACTCTCTTTGCCACAC
>JBCECD010000009.1:0-9076 GCA_039206745.1 Bdellovibrio sp.
TGCTTTTTGGATTTATTTTTCATCCCTGGGCGAAGATGTTGCACTTCGCTCAAAGGGGATTTTCTTTTTTCCGCAGCAAAGGACGATGTTTTCATAAGTCCTACCCTAGAGGGGATAAACCCACTCCTTCAAATTGAAACTGTTTCAGCTTGTCCATGATACGAATCACATCGCCGTAAGAGGCCTGTGCCTCGGGGCGCACGATTCCGGTTTTCAGGTCAGGCCATTTTGAGCGCAGGCCCTGCAGCTTCTGTTCGAGAGCTTGCAAGTTGACCTTCCGCCCGGCTCCTTGAATATTTTCTTCGTAATTCTTGGAGCCGGGCACATCGCGAAGGGAGAGTTGCACAGCGCCTTGACTGTTCACAGTAATCCAGAGCGAAGGAGGATTTTTCGCTCCGGCTGTTGAATTGTCACCGATAGCCTGTTTGGTATCGAGAGTGCCGATTTGAATCCAAACTGCTGTGAGCAGAAGGAAGCAGATCAGAACAGACAAGATATCCAGGATCGGCAGAATGTTAATTTCAAAGTTCAACTCTTTATCGCTCATGATTATCTCCCGGAAGCAGGAACATCTTTCTTCACAGTCACAGGCTCATAGTGAAAGCCCAACTGAATGAACAAGTTCAGGGCCGCTTTATTCAGATCATCCGTCAAGCGGGTCGCTCGGTTTTGTAAAACAGCGTACATGATCAATGCGGGCACTGCGACGATCAGACCGTAAGCGGTGGTATTCATCGCCAAAGAGATACCTTGTGACAAGATGGCCGCTTTCTCAGCAGGGTTGGCATTGGAGATCCCGGCGAAGGCATGGATCAAACCTGTGATGGTTCCCAAAAGTCCCATCAGCGTCGCGACGTTGGCGAACATAGCCAGGAAGCCGATACGTTTTTCCACACGAGAATTTTCCTCGAGCAAGACTTCATCCATTTTTAATTGGATTTCTTCTTTTCCGCCCATATCAATAGCGGCCTGAATACCTGCAGAAGCCACGACTCCCAAAGGTTCTTTCACACCCAATTGCATAGCCCGGCGCAAAGCTTTTTCGAGATTGCCGGAGCGGATGTCTTCCGCCAGCAGGCGAGACATTTCTTTTTGATTGGTTTTGCGGGCGACAAAAAGAGCTAAAGAGCGTTCCGCAATAATAGCAACAGAGACAACCTGAGCAGCTAAAATAGCCCACATCCAAATTGCATCAGCTGAAGTAAACCCACGACCTAGTGACATCAGGAATTCCATATGTTTAATCCTCCACGGTAAATCCTGAAAACCTAGGAGCAATGGCAGTGCCAACCTTTCGTCAAAGAGTTGGCATTCTTTTTTCCACAGGCCTGAAAAGTGACAAGAATTGACGGTTTTGTCTTAGAACCCATATGTGTTGGAGCTGACTCGACTAAATCTTTCAATCTTTCCGCAGGCTTTTGTGGTGAATAAAATGACTTTCCTTCCGAAAGCTCCTCCGCGGTGGAGACAGACTGATAAATCCTTCACGGCAGTGACACATTTTGCGGATTTCATCCCGGCCTCTCGGTAGAAAACTCAGGGACATGTATGGCGGATACTATTATGAGAGGAGTCGGCGTATATCAAAAAGTTGGTATTGAAGCACGGCCCAAAATTATTTACGGAGGAGCTATTGCCGCTATGATGGAACGAGCTTATGGTTTTGTCGGTTGTAAATTTATTTTAGTTTTCATTTCAAGATCAATCGTTAACAGAATCTTTATTGTGGAACTGCGTACAGAAATGGCGTTTGGTGTTTAATAAAGATGTTTTGTTTTTCGGATTATCCGAGTAACTAAGGAACATTTTTCTCCCTTTTTGAGACGAAACACATTTAAGTTTTATCTCTATCGATCCGAAGTATTAACATGCATAAGTTTACTGTAAAACGTATTTTTTACGCGGGAGTGCTTCATGTTATTTAGTCAGATCAAACGGCTCGCAATATTAATGACTTGTTTTTACGCTTTCATATCTACTGCTGTGGCCGAAAATCAAAATTATATCATCAAGTCGGCTGTTCTTCCCGTGGGGCTAGGAGGCGAAAGGAATATTTCTTTATCGTTTTCGTCAAAATTAACGGATGGACCCTACAGTCTCATATTGAAAAATGGATCTGGTGCCAATCTTGAGAAGCAAGAGTGTAGTGGAAGTTTTATTATACAGCTTCTCTGTCGTATCAATAATGCATGGATTGATATCCGAATCAGTACAGAGCGAGTTTCTTTTGCTGAAGTAGATTTGAATGGGGTAAAAATTGTTAATTCAAATCAATTTAATTCTGGCACAGCTGCACTCCAAATTCCCATTCAGTTACAATCTTCGAATAAGCTGCAATTTAAAATTAAGGGACAACCAATATCCTCTATTACCTATGTGATAAGAGGAAAAACTGGGGATGTTTTGTCTGGCTCTCTAGTGCTTACAAGCCCATCGGATAATTCCTCGCTCGATAGTTATTCAGTGAATATTACGGGGCAAGTTATTAGCTCAGCTCCAAACTTAAAAGTACTAATTGATGACCAGATCGAAATTCCACAAATTGTTTCTGGATCAGAGTTTAACTATGAGCATGAATATTTAGAAGCTGGTCCAAATGCTTTGAGAATCTCCCTCTATTCAGGATCTACTCTATTAGATTCAAAGATATTTAACCTTCTAGTTAGTATACCTGGAGAAGTTGGAGTTCAGGTTGCAACATCAGGAGGTACAGTTTCTATCCCTGACTCCAACTCAGAACTTTATGGTAGTTCTGTCAGTATTCCTGCTGGAGCTTTGTCATCATCTGAATTTATTTTAATTCAGTATGGTGATAGCTGGGGACCGAATTTACCTGCGACATATACGGCTGTAGGGCCTACGATATCATTAAATCCCTATTTGTTAAAGTTCTCTGAGTCTGTCACTATCACAATTCCATATTCTAAGGAGCAATTGCCAATCGGAGCATCGCAGGACAATCTTAAAATTCTTGTTTTTGATGGAAGAAGCTGGAAAGAACTCGAGCCAAGTGCGATCACATTTAACTCTGTTTCTCTCAAGGCAAATCAATTTGATAATTATGCCTATCGTGTGGTAGTAGAAACTCCCATTCTCGACGGACAACTCCAAGTTTTATCAAACGTATTTGGTGCGACTATATATATTGATGGTCTATTTAAGGGGGATCTGGCTCCTGCGATGTTGGAATCCATAACACACGGATCTCACACGCTGAAAATCTATAGACCAGGTTACAATGAAGTACAACAAACAGTCTCATATCCTTTGCAAAAGAAAATAGAGTTCCATTTGACTGCAATGGAAAGTATTGCTCCAGTAGTGCAATTAGACCCTTCTCTGGTAGATGGAATGTCCGTGAGTGATAACTTAATTGTTATTAGCGGGCAAATTGGCATTGATTCTTCCGTAGAAAACTCAGGATTTGTTGTCTTATCTCAGAATAATCGCGACATATCACAAAGTTTAAGTGCCGACGGAAAGTTTTCATTCATTATTCCCTTGTTCAAGGGAAATAATAATATTCAAGTTCGTGCAACCGTAAATGGAAAAACCGGCTTAAGCCAGAAAGTTAAAATTATACAGGGGCAATCTTCCGCATTGTTGAAGTCCTTTTTCTCTGACGTCGGTCAAGGAGAGGGGACTCTTGCTGGAAGGTTAGAACAAGATTTTTATTCGGTGAATATAAGAAACAAAAAGATAGAGGTGGTTAACCCCAAAAATAATGCCTCTCGGACATCGCTGATGGCCTTGGCTGTTGCAGATGACGAGCGTTTAGATCAGCAAATAAAAGTTATTCTGACTTGGGATAAGGCTGATACAGATGTTGATATGCATGTATATGATGACTATGGTGGCCATGCTTGGTATGCTAATCTTGGAGGTATCGAGCAAGCCTCTTTGGATCGTGATGATATAGATGGTTTTGGACCTGAGGTTTTCACACTAGATCGCCCGCTTCCTGGTAAATATCCGGTAAGAATTCATTATTATAGTGATAATGAAAATGGGCCGACGACGGCATCTGTTCAAGTCTTTTTAGCGGGTCAATTAGTATTCCAGGGAGTTCAGAGCCTTACTTCTAATCAATGGTGGGATGCCTATGAAATTGATGTTCAAGGGATCACCATTCATAACGCTTATACTTTAGAGGGGATTTCTAGTGAGCCAACACCAAAAGAGTGTCAAGCTTATACTAAGTATGCTTGCGTGAATTATATTTTTACAACACTAGCGGCAGAATCAACTATTATGGTCGAAGTTTCTGCGCCGGAGTCGCTTTTAGATAGTCAAATTCATTATCGAGTTAAAGAATTGAGCCGAGGATTCACCGTGCCTGTAAATGCTACGGGACGTGGAATCTCATTTAAAGCGCAGAATATGCCACTTATCTCATTAACGAATCCTGCAGCAAGTGCCAGACTGCTTTATGAAATCGTAGCTTATTCAGATACGGGAATTGAGTCAGATCCTTATTATATTGTTCAGGATACTCGATCTCAAATTCGCCAAGAGTATATTGATAAAAGGAACCTACTTCCGAATTTTCAACGTGAAACTCCTTCCTATAGTGCGATCAATGACGGTTTGAATTTTCCTGGCCCCAATTTTTATACTTATCAGGAGATGATTCAATGGTCTGATTTTGCTCAATTTGGATTTGGAATTGTTCAAAACTCAATTCAATATGCAAATGCGGTTAACTCTGCTTATAAAGGAATTCATCCAGAGGTGACTCGACTAGAGTTAACATCAGGTTGGAGAAATCCGAGACGAAATGAACAACTGGAAAAACTCTCATCAGTAAATAGTTATCACCAGTCTGGAGATTCAATTGATTTGATTACCCATAAGTCCGTTTATAATACCACTTATGCGGCCAATCTGACAGAACTGTGTGAGATTGCTTATAGTGCTACTTCTGGGACTGATGTCATCAAGCATGGCAACCACGTCCACATTGAGCCCTATAATGGAATCAGTAGAGTAAAACAATGCACGGATAAGAAATAATTGGACTATTTCGAAGTGACCTATGTAAATTATTGTTTGCAGGGGTCACTTATTTAGGATTGATTTTATGAAAATACTCAGCGCAATATTTCTATTATTTTTAATGTCTACTTCTGTCTATGGGAAAATAGTTATCTCCACCCCCCAATCGGGAGAATGGCTCCCTTGGTTGGATGAGGATCGAGAGTTAGAAATTTCGGGAAAGGTTATTGACGCTCCTAAAGTGAGTGAGGTGACTCTCACTTTTAAACAAAGAGCTGAGAAAAATGAAGTTTTTAAGCAGAAGCTGACGAAGGATGGGGATTTTCATTTTAAGATCAGTCAATTTTTGGTTTATCCGGATGCTCAAACTATGATGACATTCTCCGGAATTGATAAAAGCGGTAAGGAAGTTGAGAAGACAACCTTACTAATTTACTGTTGTTCTGTTGAAAAAACTGGATTTTTTCAACAGCTGGTGTCTGGGAGGGATTATACAATTAAAGTTAATATTCTCAAATCGGCAATTGATAATGTCGAAGTTATGATTCCAAAAAAATCAATTGAAGAAAATGTTGATTTGTTCATATCTGTAGCCGCAGTTGAACGCATCGACCTTAAAAAATATATTCCGATAAGTCGAGCCGTTCGAATCTACTTTTCTAAAATAAATACGCCGGTCGGCTTAAGGTATAGTATTCCGACAACACTAGATACTCCTCGAAATGATATGGCCAAACCTATTTCAGAAGATGATTGGAATTATATAACCGACAAAAAGTGGCAACCCATTGACCTAAAAAAATCCAAAGTAGTCATTCTTGCGACTAACGACGGCGGAGTTCAATGGGATGAGTTTCATCCTGACAAGGTCATAGGGAATAATGTGACATTTACATTTTCAGAGAAAATGAGAGGCAATACTGTTTTTGTTGTTGCGGTGACGGTGGATAAAAAATAGTCGTCATTTCTTCTCAGTCCACTCAATTAATCAATTCCAACGCAAGATTCCACCATCGCGGTTCTGCAAGGCATCAGCGAGATCCATCACCAAACTTATGGATACTTACTGTGGTGTCCAGCCACCAAAAGTGGATTCCAAAAATTCCGCACAAGAGATGGTGAGAGCATCGTTCATCGGTCTGGCCACGACCTGCACGCCTAAAGGCAGGCCGTCCTCGCTCAGTCCCATCGGGACAACGGTAGCTGGATTTCCGAGAGCTGTGAAAAAACCGGTATAAATGAAATCAAAAGGTGACCACAGAGGCGCACGGTGTTGAGGTGCCACAGTTGGGAAGGGGGGCGTGATCAGAATGCCCTCTTCACCTAAAGCCTGATTCAGGTCCGCCGCCATTTTTTGCAGATCTTGGATCTCACCGGCGTAATCTTTTTTGTGATCATCAAAAATTTCAGATAAAGAGACTACTAAGTTCGGAAAGGTGTAATCACCTTGTCCCAAAAAGATTTTCAACATCTCTTTGCCGATAGAAAGATGCTCCTGAGGTCCCATCAGAATCTCATAGAGATGTTTGTTTTTAGTGACCTTCAAGGCGGCCATCCAAAGCTCAAGTCCACGCACAAAAAAGCGGGACGGAAACTCCTCCACTTCAGCACCCAGTTCGGAGAACAGTTTGCCGCAGTTTTTCACGGATTGAGCCATCTCTTCGCTCACACGCGAAGTGCGATGGAATACTGGAGACGGGCAGATTAAAACTTTGCACCCTTTCCACTCTCGCGTCTTTTCCTTCAGTACAGGCTGAGACAGAGTTTTTGGATCAAGGCCGTCCGCTCCCATCAGAACCTTCAGCATGGGATATAAATCCTCCGCTCTGCGAGTCATCGGTCCTGAACTGGTGTAAGGATATTTATTTTCTGGTAAAGCTTGGAACTCTTCCCAGGAGTAGGGGAAGTGACCAGTCAAAGGCAAAAGATAGCGAGTCGGCTTGTGACCAAAAATTCCACAGAAGAAAGCAGGCATGCGAATGCTGCCACCGATATCGCTTCCCAACCCTAAAGGTGAGGCTCCTGCTCCGATCAAGGCACCTTCGCCGCCACTGCTGCCGCCGCAGGTGCGGGACAAATCGTAGGGATTGTTGGTGCGGCCATAGACAGGATTGAAAGTCTCAAACCAAAACCCCAGCTCTGGTACATTGGTTGTTCCCAGAGGAATGGCGCCAGCTTGTTTCATGCGCGCGACCACGGTCGCATCTTGCGCAGAAATATCGTTTTTATGATGAATGCTGCCACCTGTTCTTTTCATCCCTGCATAGGCAAACATTTCTTTGACTGTGAAGGGCACACCAAAAAAAACCGGTAAGTTCGAGGAGTCCCGGCTGAGGCGCCCGGTTTGCTCCGCAGCGAGCTGACGAGCGCGGGCGAAATCATCTTCAACCATGGCATTGAGCAGAGGATTGACCTTTTCAATGCGATTGATGTGAACTTCTAAAACTTCAGAGGGAGAAATCTCTTTTTTCGCCACTTTTGCGGCGATCTCCAGCGCTGACATTTTTAAAAGCTCATGCATGATTTCCCCTGACTAAAATTAGACGTTAAAGCGGAAGAACAGAATATCGCCATCTTTCACAACATATTCTTTTCCTTCGAGACGGTATTTTCCGGCTTCTTTCACAGCTTGCTCAGACTTGTAGCTGAACAGATCTTCACAGTGATAAGTCTCGGCGCGAATAAAACCTTTCTCGAAGTCTGTGTGAATTACACCAGCGGCCTGAGGTGCTTTTGTGCCAGCACGGATTGTCCAGGCACGCACTTCCTTTTCGCCCGCTGTAAAATACGTCTGTAAACCTAAAAGTTTATAAGCTTCACGAATCAAACGATTCAAACCAGGTTCTTCCGCACCCATCGCATCCAGGAACTCTTTGCGCTCTTCAGGTGGCAGAAGGGAAATCTCAGCTTCCATCGCTGAGCAAATCAAAATGGTTGTGTTGTTCTCTTCTGCCGCTCTTTTTTCGACGGAGCGAGTCCAGTCATTCCCACCATTGGCAAAGTCAGAATCCGAAACGTTCATCGCGTAGAGAACCGGCTTGGCCGTCAACAAATGCATCTCTTTCAGGAAAGGCATTTCCAAATCATCCAAAGTCACAGAGCGTGCAGGAAGCCCTTTACCCAAGGCCTCTTTTACTTTGCGCGTGACTTCGGCTTCCATTTTCAGCTTTTTGTCAGTGGTGTTCTTCGCCATCTTTTCAATGCGTGCATACTTTTTATCGACAGAGTCCAAATCCGCAAGCAGCAATTCAGTATTGATGATTTCAATGTCACGGATGGGATCAACACTTCCTGAAACGTGTACGATATTGGGGTCATCAAAGCAGCGCACAACGTGAACAATGGCATCGGTTTGACGGATGTGAGACAGAAACTGGTTGCCTAAGCCTTCACCTTGGGAGGCGCCCTTCACGATGCCGGCGATATCCACAAACTCCATGGTCGTCGGAATCACTTTCTGCGGTTTGATGAAGTGAGTGATTTTATCCATGCGCGGATCGGGAACAGTCACGACGCCCACATTCGGATCGATTGTACAGAAAGGATAGTTGGCGGCCTCTGCTTTGGCGGAGGTCAGAGCATTGAACAGTGTACTCTTGCCCACGTTAGGAAGACCGACGATACCGACTTGAAGTGCCATATAAACCCCTTGGAAAGGGGAAACAGTAACATAAAGGCCTGCAAAGGCCAATAGCTTCCTGAGGAGATCAGCCGTTGAAGCGAGTCGAAGCTTTTTGCACGCCCTCCGTGATCAGGCTCTCAATGGCGTCGCAGCTTTTGTTGAGGAAGTCAGGCAGAGTTGCCATTTCCTCTTTTGTGAATTTTCCTAAGACATAGTCTGCAACGGGGATATTGGGATTGGCAGGGCGACCGACACCTAATTTAAGACGCAGATAATCCGCAGTGCCGAGCAGGCCGGAAATGCTTTTGATGCCATTGTGCCCACCGTGGCCGCGATTTTTATGAATTTTCATCTGAGCAAAAGCTTGATCAATATCGTCATGAATGACTATCAGGTGTTCCATAGGAATTTTATAAAAACCCATTAAAGGCTGCACTGATTCTCCAGAGAGATTCATAT
>JBCECD010000009.1:9086-18683 GCA_039206745.1 Bdellovibrio sp.
TTGCAGAAAACCAGTTGGTGATCATTCCACTTGGTCAATGTGACTTCAGCTTTAAACTGATTTTTACTAGGAGGATTACCGAGACCCTGAAGAAAATAATCCACGGCCATAAAACCGATATTATGACGAGTGAGTTTGTACTCTCCACCGGGATTGCCCAGGCCTACTATCAACCACATCGCTGTTGTCTCCATATACTTTGTTTTTAAAGCACAAAGGCAGCTCTGTCGAGCTGCCTTTGGTGTTTCGAGAACATAAGTTCTTGAGAACTATTGAAAGATTATTTTTTTGCAGGAGCTTTCGCTGCCGCCGGAGCCGCTGCCGCAGGGGCTGCTGCTGCTGCCGGAGCTGCCGCTGGAGTTGCTGCCACTTCCTCTTCTTGAGTGTTCACAACTGCAAGAGTTTGTTCCGCACCAGTCAAGATCTTCACAGATCCAGTGACTTTGATATCAGAAACGTGAAGAGCATCTCCGACTGCCAAGTTGGAAACGTCAGCAGTGAAGAACTCAGGGATTTCAGTTGGCAAGCACTCGACCTCAACAGAACGCAAAACAACGTTCAAGAGACCGCCTTCAGAAAGACCGATAGGTTTTCCTTCCAAGCGAACTTCCACGTTAACGCGAACCGCTTTTTTCAAATCCAAAGCGAAAAAGTCAACGTGTTGAGGACGACGAGACAAAGGATGAACATCAACTTCTTTGATCAGAACAACGATGTCATTGGCTTTTTTCAGAGGGCTTTTCAAAGTGAAAAGAGCATTTTCGTAAGCGCGAGTGTTGTACTTAACGATTTCTTTTTCACCTACATAGACATTCATAGGCTCAGTTGCGCCGTAAATAACAGCGGGAACATTGCGTTGGTTGCGAAGCTGACGGCTGTTGTGTTTGCCGGTTTCACGAGCTTCAACATTGAGGTCGATTCTGTTTTTCATTTTTATTTCCTTCTAGTCCAATAGAGGATGTTAATAATCGGTCGCTTGCGGCGACCCTTTTTTAAATTAATTTTAAATCAATCAAACAAGCTGCTGACCGAGTCGTTGCCGTGAATACGTTTGATAGCTTCCGCTAAAACCGGAGCCACGGACACCACTTCAATCTTTCCGCAGTTTTTCGCCGCTTCAGACAGTGGAATCGTGTCGGTCACCCATACTTTTTCAATAGGGCTCTCTTTGAGACGACTGATCGCAGGTCCCGATAAAACAGGGTGCGTTGCAACGGCGAAGACCCTTTTTGCCCCATTTTTCAAGAGGCTGTCAACTGCTTGTGTAAGAGTTCCAGCCGTATCGATCATATCGTCGACAATCACGGCTGTTTTGCCGGTCACATCCCCGATTAAATGGAGGGCTTTGGCCTCGTTAGGCCCAGAACGGCGTTTATCAATGATCGCCATGGAGGACTCAATCCGTTTGGCAAAGGCCCGGGTTCTTTCCACTCCGCCAGCATCAGGACTCACTGCAACAAATTCAGACCCTTGGCCATAGGCGTCCCGCCAAGCTCGAGCCAGAGTAGGGATGGCAAAGAGATGATCCACTGGAACATTGAAGAATCCTTGGATTTGAGCGGCATGGAGATCGACCGAGACCACGCGGTCCGCGCCGGCGGTTGTAATCAGATCCGCCATCAATTTGGCCGAAATCGGTGCCCGAGGAGCCACTTTGCGGTCTTGGCGGGCGTAGCCGAAATAGGGAATCACTGCGGTGATCGAAGCGGCGGAGGCTCGGCGAAGAGCATCCAGGATCACAAACAGTTCCATGTAGTTTTGGTTCACAGGTGGGCAGGTGCTTTGTACGACAAAGACATGCTGTCCCCGAACACTCTCATGAATTTCTACTTGAATTTCCCCATCGGCAAAGGTGCTTACTTCGCAGTAACCGAGCTCTACACCAGCAGCATCGGCCACCTTTTTAGCCAAAAGAGGATTGGCATTGGCGGTAAAGATTTTTAGGCCCTTCATCACTCGTAGTCTCCTGAGTTAAAAGTGCGTTTGCAAGAAGCTAGCAAACGGGGCCTATGTTGTCCACAAAAAGTGAGGCTTATATACAGTGTAAGTATTCTATTCCATTCAGAGATTGCCCATTGATTCGGCAGGGCTCTTTCTCGGGCCCCGACTATGCGGAAATCAGGGCTTAATTAACAGCGCAGGTCCAGCGGGTGACATTTTGACAGTTCGTGCGAGTGCAGCGACGTTCGACATAAGTGCTGCAGTTCACGTTCTGGGGCAGGGAGTTCGGGTCCACCTCGATGTGATTTTTACTCGAGAAGCGTCCAATCACGCGTCCTGTGCTGGGAGCGTTCGGATATCCGCGACATTGAGTTCCATAGGTGCTGGACATATACATGATCAAAGCATTGAAGGCGGCATGCTCTCGTCCTGCCGGTGCGGAGGAGCTCCATGTAACACCCCCATCGAAAGAGAACGACCAAGGATCGGGAGTGGCGGCTGCCGAGGCGTATCCGCAAGAATAGGGCGCAGCCAAGCGAAAACTATGATTCAAAGGCCGTGGCGTTGTCGCCACAGGAAGGCTGGGAGTGGAGGGTGGCGCCGGGCAAGTTGCATTGTAAGCATAGTTTCTCAGCTCTTCAATATGAACAGCGCGAACCAAAGTCTGTCTGCTCACAATATTTGCATCTGTAAATGTACGAGTGGTACTGCCATCGGAAGAGGGGAGGCCTTCTAAAGAGGTTCTCAATTCATCAATATGAATTTTCTTAATGGGAGTTTGTCGAGGAACGAGAGGATCGTCAGTCCAAGCCTGGGCATTGAGGCCGCAGGCTGTGCGTTTGTTGTTGATATAGGTGCGAAGCTCGCTGACATGATTCGCTTTAATAGGTGTTTCCCGAGGAACCAGACTGGCATCTGTCCATTGAATCGCTTGCACGGCTTCGATCAGGCTGTTGGTTGACGAGGACGAAGTGGCGCGATCGCTGTTATCAGCGGCATAAGAATGAAGAGCGCTTGTTGTTAGCAGAAAAACGACTGTCAACTTCATACGTCCATCTCCTTACTGATAAGTTGGTGGAATATAGCAAGGAGGTGTTTGGCTGGCATCGTAAGTGCCTCCCAAATCCGAACACATCAAAGCCATCTGATCACTGTCAGCCACGCGGCAGGAGACCAGAGCATTGGAGCCATCAATCTCCACCATCACGCGATAGTTTTTATCTCGTAAAGCCGGTTGACCCTGACCTGGAAACTCAAAGCCCATGACAAAATTTAAAATAAAGCGACGATGGGGAGCTGTCGCACTCAAAGTATTGTCGACAATCTGATTGAACTCGATTTTGTTCACGATGATCCCGTTGCGAACCTGGCCCGTTTGCGCCACGGCGCTGCCTTGATAGCTTAAGTTACTCAGACTGATTTTCTGATTAGCGGGTAAAGTATAAGGCAAAGAAGGAACTGAAGCTGGCAGAGGAAAGCTCACACCTTGAAAAAGATTTCGGCACGTCTCGGCCTGACTTAAATACATTTCCACTTCACTGGCCACCGAGTTGACTTCGATCTTCTTCTGAATTTGTGCTGTTGTCTTTTGTTGAGAAACTAACAAAGCCGCAGTCCCTGCCCCGACAATAGAGAGGATGCCCAAGACCACCAAGGCCTCAATCATCGAAAACCCTCGTGAAGAGAGTCGAAAGGAAACAGGATGTTTTTCCATAGTGATTCATACCCCCGGATGTGTGTCCTTATCGGTCAACACAGGCCAAAAGTTGAGGGTGATTTCACTTTATCAAAATGAAATACTGGGAAAGAACTAGAGACCTTTCAGGCGTGCGAGAAAGGCCTTTAGAGCCTGCGCTCTATGCGAGTGCTGGGTTTTAAATCCGTCACCTAGTTCCGCTAGAGTTTGAGTTTGGCCCGTAGGAAGAAAGACGGGATCATAGCCAAAGCCATGCAGTCCTACAGGTTTGGATGCGATGCTGCCTTTCATCTCGCCAGTGAAAACCCACTCTTCCCCCTCAGGAGAGTAGATCACGGTCGTGCAAACAAATTGAGCATTGCGATTGGCCATGGGTTTTAAAGTCATCATTTTCAAAAGCTTTGCTACATTTTCACTGTCTGAAGCATGCGGCCCTGCATAGCGAGCCGAGTGAATACCTGGCAGACCGTTCAAGCCCTCAACAACCAGACCGGCATCTTCTCCTAAAACCCAGACGGTATTTTTCACGGCGCGCAGAGTTTTCGCTTTAATGCGGGCATTGTCTTCAAAAGTTTTACCGTCTTCAGGACGGGGAGTGAAAGAGGGAATATCTCCCTGAGAAAAAACTTTTAGATCTGGAATATCTCGCAGCAAAAGTCTGTATTCAGAAAGTTTCCCTTTGTTTCCGGTGGCAATCCAAAGTTCCATTTTTCGCTCCTAATTTCCTGCTAAACGATAGATTTCACCGACCACAGAAGCTTGATGAATGAAGAGTTCACGACAGCCTTTCTCCGCTGTCTCCATCATTCTGAATAATTGATCGCGGGTGAAAGGAACATGTTCTGCAGTGCCTTGGACTTCGACAAAAGCCCCTTTGTCAGTCATGACAAAGTTCATGTCGGTGCCAATAGCAGAATCTTCTTCGTAATTAAGGTCCAATAAAATATCCCCTTCATGCAGACCCACGCTGATAGCGGAGACATAGTTGATCAAAGGGAAGGAGCGCACTTCGCAGACGTCCACTAGCTTTTTGCAGGCTAACGCCAAGGCCACAAAGCCCCCTGTGACCGCTGCGGTGCGAGTGCCTCCGTCGGCATTGATGACATCACAGTCAACGATGATTTGTCTTTCTCCTAACAGTTTCAAATCCACAGCGGCTCGCAAGGAGCGGCCAATCAAACGAGATATTTCCTGAGTACGACCACCGCTGAGAGTTTTTTCGCGTTTCATGCGCGTGTGAGTGGAGCGGGGGAGCATGCCGTATTCAGCCGTCACCCAACCAGCTCCTGTTCCCGCCAACCATTGAGGTGCTTTGGGTTCATAGGTGGCTGTGCAGAGCACTTTGGTTTTTCCAAACTCAACCATGGCAGAGCCTTCGGCATATTCAGAAACGTGAGGAGTGATTCGAACCTGTCTTAATTGATCAAAAACACGGCCATCGATGCGCATGAAAAACCTCCGGAAGATGAGTGGAATGGAAGAGGTTAATCTAAAGTCTTCGCCGTGCTATTGTCCACCTTTTCTTTGTAGGCTCCCAGGGCATTATAGATTTTTTGTGCTAAATCCTTTTGATAGGCCGTATTGAGCAATTTTTGGGACTCGCGAGGGTTAGAGAGAAAGCCGATTTCGATCAAAACCGAGGGCATGGAAGTTTTAGAGATCACAAAAAAAGGAGCTTGTTTGATGCTCGCCGAAGCGGCAGCGCGATCCTCTGACCACACGCGAGTCAGAGTTTGAGTTAAACGCAAGCTGCTGTGCAAGCGATGTTGGCGTTGCAGATCTTCCACAATCGCCGCGACATCACTTTTTTTGGAAAGCTCAGAGGCCGAGGTGTCTTTTGTGCCGACTGATTCCTGGCGGAGGGCATTCTGATTTTCTTGAGCAGCCAGATATAAACTCTCTTCATCAGGAGGCAGACTGTTCTGAAAAAAGAATTCCACACCACGAGCCCGTTGATCTGTAGCCGCATTGGCATGAAGACTGACAAAGAGATCAGCCTTGGCCTGTTCAGCCATATTCACGCGCTCTTGCAAGGAGATATTGCGGTCCTGAGTCCGGGTCATGGTGACACGAAATTGCGGGTCTGTCTCTAACAGCTCTTTTAATCTATTGGCGACTTTTAGAACCAGGTCGGCTTCTTTGGTGGAGCCATAAACGGCCCCCTTGTCGACGCCGCCATGGCCGGGGTCCAATACAATATGCAGAGCCTGGGCAGGAAAAGAAGACATCGCGACCAAGCCGACGAGAAGAGCGCATTGAGGATGTATTGATTTGAGAAGTCTCATGAACTCCAGATTAAAAATCTTCGTGGAAACTGTCGAGGGGGCCAGGCCGACAATTGTCGGTTTATGTCGAAAAACTCGACATAGGAAAAGCTCCCAAAGCTTTATAGAGGTCTGGAGTGACGACCAAGGTCTGGCACCGCACTTGCTATAGTATCTAGTAACCCCCCATGGCGGCCAGGACCCCTCCCCCCCCAATCCTGGTCGCTTTTTTTTTGCCCAAAATCCCGCTATCATAAATGCTGCTTAAACATCTAAGGAGCAGATCAATGTATTTAAAACCTCTTGGGACTCTTTTGTTGGCCGCACTCATCTCTCAAACTTATACGCCAGAAGTTCGGGCGCAATTTGATGACACTCATATTGAAGCAGAGGAGGCGACGGCGGATGCGGAGGCGGCAAAGGCTGAGGCAAACGAAGCACGCAAGCGTACGGAAGAAGACCGCCGTCGACGTGACAAGGCTCGGGCGGAGTCTCAGGCCGCAATTAATAAAGCCCGCGCGCTGGAGAGTGATTCAAAAAAAGAACAAGCTGAATCAGAGCGGGAATCTGCAAAGTTGAAAGCGGAGTCTGCCGATCATGAACGTCAGCAAAGCTCAGCGGAAAAAGAGCAGGCGGCAGCGCAAGCTCGAATCAAAGCGGCTCAAGAGAAAACACAAAAAGCCACACAAGCTCGTGACGAAGCTTTAAATCGTCGTAAACAAGCCGAGGCAAAAGCCAAAGAGTTGGGTGATCAATCTCGTGATCAAGACAAACAAGCCTCGGCAGCTATGGAAGCGGGAGCGCAAGCGGATAAAGAAGCCGAAGCGGCTCGTTTGGAAGTGCAAAGAGCGGAGCAGAATCTCTCCAAGGCTCGTCTTTTAAATCAAAAAGCAGTGGCGGAGTCCAAAGCCAAAGAAGCCAAGGCCAAACAAGAGCTGGCTCGCGCCGAAGCGGAGAAGGCTCGTTCCGATGCTGAGATCGCCAAGTTAAAAGCCCAAGAGGAGCAATCCCGGGCGATGGCGGAAAAAGCGGAGGCGGATCAAAAAGTCGCTCTGCAGACAGCCAAAGAAGCTCAGCAACAAATGGAAGGCGAGCGCAAAAAAGTGAATGATCTCCGCGCTCAAGAGGAAAAGAGCAAACAAGCTGCCGCGAAGGCTCGTCAAGAGCTCGACGGTCAGAGGGTGAAGCTACAAAAAGAGCAATCTACAGCGCAACTGGAGATCGCACGTTCGAAGAAAGCGATAGCGGAGAGCGATGCTGAGGTGGCTCGGGCTGAAAATGAGATGAAGCGTTTGCGTGACGAAGCTGAAAAAGCCAAAATGGAAAGTGCGAAATTGGCGCAACAAATGGAATCGGCAAAGAATAAAGCGGAGGAAGCTAAAATCCGCCGCGAAACAGCTCGGGCTGAAGCTGACACCGAAAAGAGCAAATTAGAGGCGCAGAAAATCCGCTCGGGCTCTCAGTCCAAATCACAAAAATCCAGATAATATGTTACGACTGCCAAGAGTGAGACGCCTTTTCATAAAAAGATTGGGTGCTCACTATTCGAGCCGCCACATTTGCAATGATCGAAGAGAGCATTAGGAAAAGAATAATTTCATGCGAGTTGCTCATCTCTAAAACTAAAACGAAAGAAGTAAAGGGTGAGCGAGTGACGCCGGTCAGGAATGCAACCATACCAATTGTAATCATGACTTTTATCTGAGTGACTCCAAAGAGATGGCTGAGCCAATGACCTAAGGCGGCTCCACTGGCTAAAGATGGAGCAAAGATTCCGCCGATAACTCCGCTTACGTATGTGAAAAAGCTCCCAGCAATGCGGGCTACAGGAAGCAGGAGTGAGCCGGAGTCCTGAGGATGGTTGAGTAAATCGATAATGACATGTTTTCCTGCGCCAACTGTTTGTGGTCCGCAAAGCCAGATGGTCAGACTTAATAAAGCTCCACAAAGCAAAGTGGCCAATAGTTTTATTGAAAAGCTTTTAGTCTTGCGCCAAGAAGTCACTTTATATAAGCCTTCTGCAAAAAGTCCCCCGGCTAAGCCGATCAAAGCCGCAAATAAAACAGTATATCCTAAAATAGTATATGAAATATGATTGAAGCTAGATTCACCCAAATAAAGATAGTTACCTAGGAATATCTGGGCTAAAACACCGGCGCAAATCACGGCCTGAAAAACTCCGGTCCGCACTAGGCTGATATGCGACTTGGAAAGCTCCTCCACGGCAAAAACAACTCCACCCAATGGAGTATTGAAAGCCGACGCCAAGCCTGCGGCTCCTCCCGCCAAAATCATGGAGTTAAGGGGAGCTCGAGGGAATTGTTTCGGCCAAAAACGGGAGACTTGATAAAATACAGCAGCGGAGATTTGTAACGTCGGTCCTTCCCGGCCTGAAGCTCCCCCTCCGAGAATGCTGAGGCAAGAACCAAAAATTTTAAAGGGAATCATGGGAATATTCAGTAGCTTTGGCAAAAGTGAAGAGTTTTTATCTGATGCGGCCTCAATACTGGCAATCACCTGCGGGATGCCACTCCCCTGGGCGGATGGAGAAAAGAAGTGTCCCACTAAAAAAGATAGAAGTAGACCTAGAGGAGCCGTGGCGTATATCCACACAGAGGATGCTTGTGACAAGCTCCACTCTTCGCACAGGCGAAAAAGCTGAGTGTAGGCTACTGAGATGAGAGCTACTAAACAAGCCGAGATCCAAAACGGCAAGTTAAAGAAAAACTTGTCTTTGGCATTCTTGATGTGAGGGGTATTTAAGAGTCCAGAGGATTTCATGTCGAAAATTTAGCATTTATTCAGAGAGGGTGCATGACGTTGTGCAACACTATTGAGAAGACTGTGGTTCCACATTTGTCTGATAGACAGTTTGTGTAGGATAAGCGAAGTTCACTTTCATCTTTTGTGCAATCTTCATAATTTCGAGGAAGATCTGCTGTTGATGTTCCAGCTCTTCCGCGCCGGTAAATACTTGGAGATGAAAATTCACCAGAACATCCAGCGAAGACTGATTGTAGTTATTGAAATACACCATCACGGTCTCAGGGTTTACGCGAGGATGTTGCGTGATCGTATAGCGAAGATGTTCGCAGAACTGTTCTATTTTTTCTGGGGGAGTTTCATATGTCAGTCCCAGGGACTGGCGCACGCGGCGATAGGGGCGCACTCCCATATTATCAATGGTCTCCTTTGCCATCATCGCGTTTGGAATGGTGATCAGGGAGTTGTGAGCGGTGCGCACGCGAGTGGAGCGAAAGCCAATCTCCTCGACAGTGCCTTCAATGTCCTTCATTTTGATGAGATCGCCGACTTTAAAGGGATGATCAAATAAAATAGTGATTGAGCCAAAGAGATTGGCGGCAGTGTCTTGCGCAGCCAGGGCCAAAGCCAGACCTCCCAAACCCAAGCCGGCCAATAAAGACATCACATTGAGGCCGAAGCTTTGCAGGACAATGAGAACGCCCAGAACCACCACGAGAACTTTCAAGGCTTTGGAGCCGAAGGGAACCAGTTGGTCGTCGTAGGTACTCTCTGTTTTGAGAGCCATATCCATGAACACGGACTGCAAGGCGTCCACGGCATGATAAATAAGGCGGATAATATAAAAGGCTAAAATGCCACGCAGGAGATGCTCATAGTAAATATTGAACTTACCATTCAAGGCAACAGTGTCACCGACGGCAAACCATATAA
>JBCECD010000010.1:0-18634 GCA_039206745.1 Bdellovibrio sp.
CACTTGTCCCTGCGGGCAAAACCACCTAAGATCTCCCCCATGCCTGCTGACTTTAAGAAGCTTCTTTATGCTCGTTTTTTCTTCACCTTTGCCGTTCAAATGCAGGCTGTCGTTCTTGGCTGGCGGATCTACAATCTTTTACGCGACCCTCTTTACCTGGGGTTCATCGGACTGGCTGAAGCTGTGCCGGCGATTGGTTTAGCTCTGTATGCCGGCTATATTGTGGACCGTTCTCGACCTTTGTTGATTTACCGAAGAGTGATTTTTATCAGCCTGTTATCCGGCTTAGTGGTATTGGCCGAGCACTTTTTGGAAGATCATATTCATCTCAGCTATCAAGTGGCCCTTCTTTACTCCGCCTCTTTTTTAACCGGGACAGCTCGTTCTTTTTCACAACCGGCCATCTTTGCCTCCGTCCCCCGCCTTGTACCAAAACAACAGTTGATGGCGGCAACAGCCCTTCAAACATCGGCAATGCAAGTGGCTCGTATTGCCGGCCCCGCCTTCGGCGGCCTGGTGTTTGGCTTTTGGGGACCGGTGGCCGCGTCTTCCATTATCTGCATTCTGCTTTTAGGCGGGGTGATCGCCATGCTTGCAATTCGCACAGAACTCTCTGCTCCGGCTTCAACGGGACAACATCAATCCATTCAGGAAGAGTTGCTCTCCGGGGGTCGATTTGTCTTCCGCCATCCCCTTCTTCTGCCAGCTTTGTCTTTGGATATGATCTCCGTGCTCTTTGGTGGCGTGACCGCTCTTCTGCCGATTTTTGCCGAAGAAATTCTTTTTGTCGGGCCGAAAGGACTCGGAGCTCTGCGCGCAGCTCCCGCCGTCGGAGCAGCGCTGATGAGTTTTTATCTTTCTCGCACCAACAGCATGCGCACGGGCAAATGGCTTCTGTCTTCAGTGGCGGCATTCGGTCTGTGCATTTTAATTTTTGGCTTAAGCAAGAATTTCTACTTATCCCTCACCGCTTTGGCTTTGAGTGGTGCCTTTGACAGCATCAGTGCCGTGATCCGCTCCCTGGCTGTGCAACTGCTCTCTCCGGAGCACATGCGCGGAAAAATTTCCGCTATCAACTCCATCTTCATCGGCTCCTCGAATGAGATCGGAGAACTTGAATCAGGCCTTGCCGCCAAACTCCTGGGAACCGTGCCCGCTGTGTACTTTGGAGGCCTGATGTGTTTGCTCACGGTGGGTGCCGTCAGCTACTTTAGCCCAGCTCTACGACGTATGAAGCTGGAAATTTCTTAAACAATTCTCTCCCCCTAAGTCCGGTCTATGTGGAAGTTTTTCCGCCTTAGTACCAGTTGATAAAAGACAAAGCGCCTTTTATTTGAGCATCCTTCAAAAATGTTCAGAATAAATAGCAGGTTTTGAAGGAATCAAGACCAGAGGGGAAAATACATGAAAGTAATGAACCATTTGTTATGTGCCGGAATGATTCTGGCCGCTGCATCAACGGGATTTGCCAAATCACACAATGAAGTGGGAGCCAACATTGTCGGAGGAGTGGAAGCTGCTGTCGGCGAATTTCCATTCATCGTCTCATTGCAAAGCTCCAGTCATTTTTGTGGCGGATCTCTGATCGCGAAAAACTGGGTCCTCACAGCAGCTCACTGCGTGCGCGGTGGCACTGTTCGAAAAATTCTCGTAGGCTTGCACAATCAGAAAGACGCTGCGGGAGCAGAAACTCTGAAGCCGAAAAGAATCATCGCTCATCCTCAGTACAACTCCAGCAACATCGACTACGATTTTGCTCTGATCGAACTGGATGGCGAATCCACTCGCGAACCTGTTCTGCTCAATACAGCCGATATCAACCCTGCTGAAAACGAAACAATCATGTCTACTGTTGCAGGCTGGGGAACTCTCCGTGAAGGCTCTTATGGATTGCCTTCTATTCTGCAAAAAGTGGACGTTCCTGTCGTCTCTCAAGAATCCTGCAATCAAGCCTACAAAAATGAAATTACCGATCGTATGATCTGTGCTGGTTTCGCTGAAGGCAAAAAAGATTCTTGCCAAGGCGATAGCGGTGGTCCTCTTATCGCTCAAGCTGAAGATGGTCAACGTTATTTGATCGGCGTGGTCAGCTGGGGTGAAGGCTGCGCTCGCGCAGGTCGTCCCGGTGTTTACAGCCGCGTCAGCTCTGTCATTCCTTGGATTGAACAAACTATTCGCTAAGCTTCCCTTTAGGCCAGAGTCCTTGGATTCTGGCCTTGAGGCTCTCTCTCTTCTGACCGCACAATAAGACATGCGGTTTGTATGGAATCTCACGTTGCCATTTTTATTTTCATCTCCCGTCTTCGCCGCACTGGCAACAGATGCAGACTCAGCTTTGGCTTTTTACCGTCACAAAAACAGTCTTTTTCCCTCGGGACAAATCAGCCGACAGACTTTGCAAACTCGCCTTATCCGCTCCGAACGCGATGTCTCTTTCCGCTGCTCCTGGGACACAAAAGAATACTCCCTGCAAAGTGATCAGATTCTGCGCTCCATTCAAGTGGCTCGATTTGTTGAGACCACCACCTCCACTCGCCTTCTCAGTCTCAATCGCTCCGATGCTTCCGTTCTAAAAAATATTCCCGCACAGAGCGCTTTTGAAATCATCTTCACTGATGACTATTGGGCCCGAGTGAAAAACAGCACGCAGGAAGGATGGATTCCTCTGCATTTACTCAAAGCCAAACATGATGACACCGGTGTCTTCGTGAATATCACTGATGCTTATCTACGCGTCAGCCCTGACTCCAGCGCCCGCGTGCTCACAACCTTGCCGCGCTTGCGCCGAGTGATGCCTTTGCAAATCGAGAAGAACTTTTTGAAAGTCCATTATGCCGATCAGACCGGCTATGTCGACATCACTCAGTTTGTCTCTCCTGCCGACTTTGCTCATTTAGCCTATCATGCCGAAAAAAATTGGGTGAGCGTGGCCTATCGTAACAATGACATGGTGATCACCCGCGACGGTCAACGCCTTCCTCTACAGGAAATCAAAGGCTATGTTCCCAATCTCATTCGCGGCGTCGTAGTGCGCTCTTCCGAGCGAAATGCCACCCCTCCTCTTCGTGCCCGCGTTGAAATCCGCAACCCTGAAGCTCATGTCTGGGGGGTCAGTCGCATCGCCGGTCATGGTGAAGTGTGGTGGAAAAAAGAAACTCTTTTCTTAAAAGAACAAAGCCCCAAATCCTCTCCGGCCACTCTTTCTCTACAGGACCTTTTAAAGCGCGAACTTTATTCCGTCGCCTTTGAAAATAAGAATTCACTGAAAGGCCTGGTCTCCAGCGAAGGAGTGTATCTCACCGAAGATGGCTCAACCTGGACCTCCATCCCTCAATTTGGCAAAAACAATTATCCCGTGAGCATTCACCCCGACGGCGTGTGGTTCGTAGGTCCGTTTCAAAGTAAAAATCGCGGTCGCAGCTTTGAACCCTTTATCCGTTGGGATCACATCGCTCAGGCCATCGAATCAGCCTATCATCGCAATCCTAAAATTCTCCGCTTAACTAAGATTGAAGCGCTTCCGCAATCGCGCGTGCAAATCTCTGTCGATATTGGCAGCCGTGTTGTCTTACTACGAAGCCCTCTTCGCTCTATTCACTGGAGTGTTATTGAAAATAAGATGCCATCAGCTGTCGCACCTTTTCCTGTAACTGCGGTCGCTGCTCCTTCGAATAGTCTAAAGAACTGATTGCTGGCAACACCTGCAAGGTCACGGTACGACTCCAAACACCCCAATTCGGAATGACATGCCCTTTGGGCAAAATAGCCGCAGCCCCCTTCACTACAACTGGTACAATGGGTGCTTTGGCATTGATCGCAAAAATAAAAGGTCCCGACTTGAAAGATCCCAGCCTTTCTTCTCTTTGCCGAGTGCCCTCTGGCGCCAGTGCAAATCTTTCACCTGCTTTGATTCGTGCCTCCGCCGCCTGATAGACCTTGAACACTTCCTCACGGCGCTCGCGAGCAATCGGCAAAATTCCAGCCCTGCGCATGGCAAAACCCAAAAGAGGAATCTGAAATAATTCGATCTTCGCACCAAAACGAAAACTGCCCAACCAGCCATTCATGGCAAAAATATCAAAGAAACTCGTATGATTGAAAACATAGAGAAAACCACCCTCGGGTCGATTCTCCAATCCCTTCACTTCAACATTCACACCAAACATCCGACAGACGTTGCGAGTCCACAACTCAACAATATGATCTTCGATACGACGATTGTTCACCGTGAAATTCACAATCAACATCAAAAGGGCGCAGAAAACAGTAAAGAAGGGAAAAAACAGCAAAGCCAAAATAGAACGGGGGTAAGACAAAATCTTCAACAACATATTTATTCTGGAAACAAACGCTTGCGAGCGGCGTTCCGCTGTCTCTCCTTATAGGCTTGATGTTCTGAGGGGCCAGATAAAATCTTTTGGTGCGCCGCCTGATCCATGATCTGCACTTCAAAAGGATAAAAAAAGCTGAAAGCCTTCCGCCCCTCTCCCGGAGTCACCTGAATCAATTTTCTCGCGATAAATTTAATAAAACGATAATCCTCACCAGAGAAAAAATTCTCCTTGCGCAGGAATTGCACTCGACTGCTCTCATCAACTAATTTGCGATCAAAGGCAGCCTGAATACTCTCTTCATCCAATGTATCCAAGCGATGAGCCAGGTCATCGCACACTTCCGTAAAAAGATCGACTGGATACAAATTATTAGAGCTCTGATCCGGCATGATATGGGGAAAACTGATGATATTTTCCCGCCATAAAAATCGCGCCACCTGAAAAGTATCAAACAAATTCCGAGTCACGAAACGCACACCCAGTTTATCAAAAATACGCATTGCTAAAGCATCTGGTTTTGCCAACAATTTGATCACTGTGCTGGAAGACGTCTTGAACGGTTTGATTTCAAAACCTAACAACTCAATCGGAGCCAAAGTCTCATCCTGCCCCTTTAAAAAAGTATGATGTGTGTTTCCATCATGGACAATGCAGTCCTGAAAAGGGCTGAGAATCTGTGATTGAATTTCCTCCGAGAAAGAGCTGAAAAGATCATTCTCGGCATGGACAAAAACATGCATACAGCGAATGATTGCACAGGCCCACTTTTGCAGATCCTTTTTTTCCGGATCTGCTGAGCTCGCCCAAATTAAAAGCTGACGAATATCTCCCAAATGTCGACGGTCACGAAAAATCTCCGGCAACTCACCCTCTGCAAAACCCAGCTTTTCGATCATCAACACCAAAGCCCGACGATGAAAATACCAGAGCTGCTCCTGATCCTCCGCCCTGCTGACATCGAAACCATAGCTCAACAGAAAAGACGAAGCCGCCTCCAAAGACTGGATGTTCAACTTCGGAATATCAATAGCAGAGCGCCCCCCGACAACCGAATTGAGAATAGCAGAATCAAAAATAAAACGTTGAGGCATTCCCCTATCTTCAAATCCGATCCCATGAGAGGCAAGACGCGGCGCTTATTTAATCAGAGCGCAAGTATAAATCAGGAAATCACCCAAGGCCCCTGAGGATACAGAGTATCCTGAGACAGCGGTGAAATTTTGATATGACACAGTCCCGGAGGCCTGCTGATTCCGCACCGTCCCGGAGAATGTAATAGAGCCATAACTGTCTTGAAAGACCACACTGAAGACTCCCGTAGATCTGTTGATTGTTCCGCTGCTCGCAGAGCTGAACTCAATCACATAGGGCTCCACAGTTTCGCCACTATAAACCTGGCCTACATAGGAGTCGAAAATCTTGATCAACAATGAAGACGATGCCGTCACCAAATTGCCTGAACTATCAAAAGTGAAAGCTCCTGAGAAATCTATTCCTGTGCTGGAATTAATATCTCCACTGATCGTACCTAGACTTTGCGGGTCCAGTGTCGCGGAAACGAAACCTTTCACTTGAGTCTCAAATTGAGATGAGCCGGAGGCATCATAGATCTTTCCCACGGTGGTCGTACCCGTCGCGCATGTCGAGGAGCTTCCGCTTTGACCCACTGACTGAGCTGCCACTTGCGTGCCTTGATTGTCTATTTTCCCACAACCGGAGAGAGCCAGGACGAAACTTCCCCAGAACAGCATGAACTTGGAAGAAAGGGTGTTGATTGTCATTCGGGCCTCCTGCTTTTTATAGAGGCAAAGTTTGGGCCACGGGGGTGAATTTCTAGTCGGGTTTATTGGTATTTGAGGAGAGGTGGAGTCTCAGAGGGAGACGGTTTTTTTCTTGGGGCGTATTTTGTTATGGGGGTGGTTAGGGCTTCGACACTGGTCAGGGTCCCCTCTCTTGCAAGAGAGGGGGCTGGGTTTTGGGGGTTTCTAGGGAGAGAGGCCGATTTTTTTGTTTCTATTTTTATTACCAATATATTGGCAAAATGACAATATCTTGGTATCTATAAATTAATTATTATTGCCAGTATATTTAGTATATGGCAATATATTGGCAATGGATACTGAGACTTATCGTGAGAGCGTGAATATCAAATGCTACTGAGCGCACCGGGGTCCTCCGCAACAAGAGTCTTGCCAGGGGTTCAGAGATGGAATGTTCTGCTAAAATGCGCGTAAGTTGGAGAAACTTACATCTCTTCGAAGGCAAAAGCGATTTCACTCAGTGGACAATGGAGGGATTGTGAAAAATGATTTTTACTATTTACGCCAGTTTTCTGCTCCTGAGATTACTACCAAAATGCTTTTAGGGGCTTTTTCCGGTTATGAGGATGGGCGTGGCAAGATTCACTCGCTCAGTCGCAAAGGTTTTATCAAACCCATTAAGCAGGGTGTTTACTTACTCAACGAGGACTTCGGTTTTCGTCCCTACTCCAAAGAGATTTTAGCCAATCTGATCTATGCTCCTTCTTACATCTCCCTGGAGACAGCACTTTCTAATTATGGATTTATTCCTGAGCAAGTTAGGGCCACCACATCTATCAGCATGGGACGGGGGAAATCATTTTCCACTTCCATTGGTGATTTCGAATATCATCATCTTAAAGATTCTCTTTATCCAGCGGGAATACAGCTCCGAGAGGTTTTTCCGGGTGCCTTTTGTTTGCACGCCACACCTGAGAAGGCTTTATGTGATTTCCTTTACATCAAGGAAACCAAAGGTGAATTTAAACAGCAAAAAGACTATTTTGAATATCTCGTTGAATCCTACCGTTTCGATTTGGAGATGATCGAAAAAGAAGTGTCACTACGAAAGCTCCAATCCATTTCTGAATCTTATCCGTTTCAGCATGTGCATTGGTTCACCAACGAACTCATAAGGAAATTGCTGAAATGAATGACGTCATCGAACAAATGCTGGCGCGCTACAATCCTCAATCCACTGCGGATTATGAAAATGCCTTGAAAGAGATTTTGCAGGAAATCGTTCTCTTAGGGCTCGACCGCAGTGATTTTTTCGAGAAGGCGGCCTTCTATGGGGGAACCGCTCTGCGAATCCTACATGGACTGGATCGCTTTTCCGAGGATTTAGACTTCACCCTTCTCAAACCCGATCCTCACTTTAAATTGGATAAATATTTTGCCGGCCTGGAGCGGGAACTGAAAGCTTTTGGATTTGAGTTCTCTTTACAACGAGCCGAGAAAGCTGATGCACGAACTACTGAATCTGCCTTTCTCAAAACCAATACTCAAATGCTTTTTTTAAACATCCACCAAGCCAAGGGCTTTGCTAATAAGATTCAGAAGAATAAAATTCTGAAAATTAAATTCGAAGTGGACATCGAGCCGGCCACGTCCTTTGACACGGAAATCAAAACGCTCCTTCTCCCCTCACCCTATACTGTCAAGGCGCTCACCCTGCCTTCTTTGTTTGCAGGGAAAATGCATGCGGCCCTTTTACGTAATTGGAAAACCAGAGTGAAAGGGCGTGATTTTTACGATGTGCAATGGTATCTAGCGCGCGGAGTTCACATCAAAAAGTCCTATCTCGAAGAAAAGATGAAGGCCTCCGGCGCACTCAAACAAAAGTTGACTGAGAAAATACTGATCGATCTTTTTAAACAGCGAGTTGATTCTATCAACTGGAATCAGGCTCAGAAAGATGTCCTCAGCTTTCTGAAAGACAAGAACCAAATTCAACTTTGGTCCGCCTCTTTTTTCAAGGACATCAGCAAAAATATCAAATTGGAATAAAAAGGTCGCGGAAGACCGCGAGCTCAGTTGAGCCCGGGGTCTTTTTTCAGTGTTTCGAAGATTTCGATTTCATTTTCCAGCCAAGCTGCTCCATCGGACTCCAAGAGTCCCTTCTCTTTCAGATAAGAGGGCAACTTTCCAGGTTGAAGATCTGTGCTCAGGTCTAAACTGGAATCCACAGCTTTCAAGAATTCGTTTATTTTACTCAATTGAAAGCGCTTCACCAGCTCTCGACGGGCATCCATATAAAAATTCAGACCATAACCCGACATCAGAGAGGCCCATTGAGTTCGCTCGCTCGTTGAGAGGAATGGCAGAGCCACAACAACGGAACTCTCGAGATTTTTTCCAACCTTCAACACCTTAGAACCGTCCGAAGCCCTCAGTAAATCCATATAGAGATCCACAAGAGCATCCGCATCGTTCTCCGTCATCAAACCATAAGGCAAGACCAAAGCATCGCTGGTTTCAGTCGCAGCCTTTGTGTTTTTGCGAGGAGCTAAAGCCAGAAGACCCGAAGCCAGAACTTTTTTATTCTGCTCGACCTGCTTATTGAAGAACTGCAAAATCTGACCTTGCTCTTCAGAACTCAGAGAGTAAGGACGATTTGCCAAGGTCATGCCAGATTGGAAGTAGGTGCTATTCTTAAGTTCTTCAATCTGACGAGGCAACCAGTCCGTGACAATCTGATTGTCCTGATCTCGCCAGAGCTTATTCAAGAGAACACCATAGCCTCCGATTTCAGCCAAAGAGCGCTGACGCTCTCTACTGAAAGCAGAGTCCACACCAAATTTAGAACTCATCAGGTCGCCCGCCTTCGCGCTTTCCAGAGAGCTCCACTCCGCTTTGATAACTCCGCCCATCAACATGCTACCGGCTGTGCTGATATTTTCAACACTCAGACGGCTCCACTTATTGGTTTCTGCCAGAACCTTCTTCAGATCTTCTTTCACCTCAGGCTTATCGCCTGGATACAGACGGCCTAGAATGGAAGCAAAGAGAACTTTCACAAATTCCTGACGCTCCATTTGTGCATTTAGATACTCACGATGTAATGGATTGTTCCCTTCATCGAAACGCTGACAACCATAGATTTTCAAACCCTGTGTTGCCGCAATCGCAATGTCCTCATCAGAGCAATATTTTGAGACTGCCTCATCCAAGTGATCGCTGGCCCCTTCACTGTAGGCCCACTTCATCGCCATGGTGTCATAGGTCAGAGGAGCTTTCCTGATATAAGCCGATACAAGAATATCATCCATCCCAGAAAGATAATCCATGATACTCGTAGAGGCGGGCAGTCCCGAGTGATCAGGAGTTTTTGTGTAAGTCTTGAAAGACTCAGCAATTTCTTGCGTTGACACCTTGGCAGAGAAAGAACCGGCAAAATTGTGGCGCAATCCCAAGGCATGGCCAAACTCATGGGCCACTGTAGATCGAACCATATCTTGAGCTAAACGCAAACGCTGAGATCCTGAAGCCTCCTGTGAAAGCACTTGGATTTTTTTAAGTGAAGCTGTGAGATCACAAGCCACTGCTCCCACGGCCACGGGCACATCATTATTAGCGCGCACTAAATTCGCAGATCCCACTCTGGTGAAAACTGAAGGCATGAACACCTGGGCACGCAGAATCTCGCCACTGAGAGGATCACTCACCGGCTTCGCATAAGCGGCTCCCGAATCCAACCAAGGAATCCAATGGACAAAGATGCTGCGATCCTGAGGACTTGACTGAGGGTCGACATTCACCTCCAGCTGAAGCACTTCTTTGCCTAGAACTTTATTCCAGTAAAGCACACCTTCTTGAACCGCTTGCAGATAATCAGCCGGAACAGAGGATGAAATGCGGGCGACAATCGGTCCCTTGCTGTCACTCAGATCCCATTTGGAAATCAAATTGACGACAGCTTCACTGTTCTCGGGTTTGCTGACTTTGTTTACGAAAAAGCCCACGCGGCGTGAAGTATCAAAGGGCTTTGCTTTGAACTCTGAACTTAAATTGTAAGCCCGGATTTGAATATTCAGAGCAATGGTGTCTTCTTTTTCCTGAAGCACAATATTCTTTTCCGATTCGGCCTGTAGATGGCCTGAGCGAGTCTTGGAGATCTGCTCCAGCTCAATGGATTTTTCGTTGAACTTCACATCGCGTATGAAGGAGTCTGTGATTGTCAAAGAGGCAAAGGAGCTCTCGGTCAAACTCGTGGCATCACCGAGAGGGCCATCAATATCAATAGGACTTTGAGCCACCAAAGTTTTTAAACCGGAACCCCAGTTGAAAGTGACCGTCTTATCGTCCTCTTTCACCACATCGAAAGTTTGAATCAGATTGACGGTGCGGATCTCTTTATAAATGCTGTTATAGTTCTCACCTAAAATCGCCACCTTATTGCCGGATTTTTCAAAACTCACCACCAGAGGTTTCAGGTCATACCACTGTGGCGTCGAGCCGGAAGTTTTACCGGAAGTGATCAAGAGGAAGATCTTTCCCAAGGAAGCTTTTTGCAGAGTGATGCAGGAAACCTTGTCGCAGCCCTCGCCTTGCCCCGCTGTGAAAGACTCACGGATGCTCTCCGGCGCCTGCTTTTCAATGATGGTTGTTTCTTTGGTGCATGCTGACAAAAGCAGGCTTAAAGAGAGAAGGGAATAAATGTGCTTGGAAAAATTCATGCAAGGCCCCCCTTAAAGAATTTTTTCAGATGCTTTTATGCCAAACAATTGCCAGAATCGAAAGCGTTCTCATTTAAAACGGACTGTTTGGATAAACTTTACATTCAAGGTATTGGAGACTTCTGTTTACATGACTTCTTCTCAAACCACTTTTCTCGGTCATCCGCGTGCACTTTTTACTCTCTTTTTCACTGAAATGTGGGAGAGGTTTTCCTATTACGGAATGCGGGTTCTGCTCGTCCTGTACATGACTCAATACCTGTTCCAGCAAGTTGAGTCAGGGCAACCCGTCTGGGGCTATCACGCCCTGAAAGCCCTTCTGGAATTCTTCTCCGGACCGCTTTCGCATCAGGCTCTTTCTTCCATGATCTATGGCCTTTACACGGGCTTTGTGTACTTTACTCCATTTATTGGAGGCATCCTGGCTGACCGTTATTTGGGGCAAAGGCGCTCGGTTTATATCGGAGGCTTTTTAATGGCCATTGGTCATTTTCTCATGGCTGTTGAAAGCTTGTTTTTTCCGGCGCTGCTGTTTCTTATTGTTGGAAACGGCTTCTTTAAACCCAACATCTCCACACAGGTCGGGGGACTCTATCCAGAAAATGATCCGCGGCGAGATGGAGCTTACACCATTTTTTACATGGGTATCAATTTAGGAGCGATTCTTTCACCGCTGGTTTGTGGAACCCTTGGGCAAAAAGTCGGTTGGCATTGGGGCTTCGGAGCAGCAGGAGTGGGCATGCTGGTGTCCATGGCAATTTATCATTTCGGCGGCCAGCACCTGCCACAAACAGAACATCGCCAAAGCTTCCGTGAGATTGAAGCCCAGTCTCATCAACCCCTCACTAAAGAAGAATGGAAGCGCACCATTGCCCTGACTTTCCTGTGCATGGTCACTATTTTCTTTTGGGGAGTTTACGAGCAGCAGGGCAATACTCTGCAATTGTGGTCTGATCAAAATACCGATTGGAACTTTTTCGGCTTTGAGATCCCCTCCACTTGGTATCAGTCCTTCAATCCCCTGATTATCATTGTCTTTGCTCCTCTCCTGGATCGCTATTGGTCTTGGCGAGCTCGCCATAACAAAGCCCCTGGCACCGTGACCAAGATGGTGATCGGCTGTCTTCTCGGCGCTCTGGCTTTATTTGTCATGTATGCAGCAGCTCAAGTGATTGGCCCCCATAAAGGCAGCGTGATGTGGCTTCTAGGCTCCACCTTTTTACTGACCCTGGGAGAACTCTATGTGTCCCCGATCGGCCTTTCCTTGGTGACCAAAGTGTCTCCTTTAAAAATTGTTTCCATGATGATGGGAGTTTGGTTCCTGGCTTCTTTCTTTGGCAACGGGATTGCCGGCTACATCGGAGCATTCTATGAAGTCATTCCGAAGGAGAGCTTCTTTTTATTGTTGGCGGGGCTCAGTCTGATTCCAGCCATTCTATTTTTTGTGACTCATAAAGCTCTGAGTTCAGCTCTGGGCAAAAATATTTAACCGCTCAAGCATCGCTGCCTGACGAGAAAAACAACCGGGGGTGCGGGGGCATCTCTCGTCTCAGCGATGCCTACTGTTTAGACAGTATGGTTATTATTTCAAAGAGCTCTTCATTCAGTCTGGATTCCTTTGCGAAGCCCTGAAGAGATGGTACAAGAAACAAAATATTTTTTGTTTTACCAAGGAGCTTTCAATGAAAAAATGGGTCGTTTTAGGTCTTTTGTTTTCCGCTTACACCGCACAGGCTTCCAATGCCTCTTTAGTTGTCAACTGCCGTCCTACTTCTTCTGGCACTTTCTTTAACAAAACCATCGAAGCTCTCGATGGAGACATCACTGCCGTTCCTTGCGACAAATTGTCTTGCCCGCAAGACCACGCTACAAAAGAAGTAACTTTAAAATACAATGCTTATCAAAAAAATGTGATTTTAACTGTGAATGACAGCGTGGCTTCAACCAGCGCGGATGTGACTTTCGAAAACATTCAAGAAGGCTCTCACATCAACTACTCGACTGCGAACTCGAAACAACAAACTTTCTTCGTTGTTTCTTGTGAAGTTCAAGAAGTTCGCTAAGACCAAGAGTCCACAACAGAAAGCAGGCTGGCACCTCTTGCCGGCTTGCTTGCTTAATAGCATAGAATTTTTCCTTTCCTCCCTTTCTCCTCAACAGCACAATAGAAATAATGAAAACAGCAAGAGTTCGAGCCTTCATCACTGTCTTGACGGATCGCTTTGCCGACTGCCACACCATGACCTGGGCTGCTTCCGTGGCATTTTACACCTGCTTTTCTTTGGCTCCTCTTATTATGATTTCACTGGCTTTCGTTTCTCAGATCGGACTGGAGGTTCAGCAGATTTTTATGGAGGAAGTCGGAGCCTTGGTGGGACCGGTCGCCGCAGAAGCCATCGGCGCTGTGATTCAAAACGCCAAAGACCGTGTGGATTTGGTTTCTGTCGCTGGCATTGTCGGCACGGGCACTTTGATTCTCTCGGCTGGACTTATCTTTGGTGAAATGCGCGAGGCTCTCACTGAGATTTTGGGAGACAGCCCCACTCCCAGTGAGGATCTCAGTTTTGTTCACGCTACATTGAAATATCTCAAAAGCCGCCTTCTGCAAATCGGCCTGGCCTTTGGCTTTGTCTTTGCCATGCTGGTTTCTCTGCTCGTGTCCACAGCTCTCAGTACGGTGATTCGCTTGGGATTGACGTCTCTCGGACTGGGAGCTTTTTTCCTGAACTTTATTCTTTCCTTTGCTATTTACGTGATTCTTTTCACCGGCATTTTTCACTTTTTACCTGTACCGCGTTTCCCTCTCAAGGACTCTTTCCTCGCCGGAGGGATCACTTCGTTGTTCTTTGTCATCGGTAAAGAGCTGGTCGGGATGTATCTCAGTAGCAGCACTCTGTCCTCTTCTTATGGAGCTGCCGGTTCGGTAGTGGTATTGTTGGCTTGGGTTTATTATTCCACGTTGATTGTTTTTATTGGCGGACACTGGATCTATGCTTGGAAGAAGGCGCTTGCTGATTAGGTGAGGCTAAAGCACTCACACTTTAGGAAAGATCCGCCGTCGGGAAACGAAAAAAGCTTCAGCTTCTTTTTTGCGTAGAGGGGATTTTAAAACAGCCAGCCAAGGCCACCGGGTGCTCGGGTAATGCAACTTCTCCCGCACCAATGTGCCCGAGCCCAAAGGCAGAACCTCTGTCACATGCTGAGCAGTCAGACCTTTATGTTGGGTCTCTTGCGCATCCAAGACCAGCTCCACTTTGTCAGGAGTGCTCTCAATATAGTACTCCTCCTTAAACTCCTCTTGTCCTTCACGCCACGGCTGACAGAGGTTGTGCAAAGCTTCACTCAGATCTGGAAATTTAAAAAACAGACCCGCCTGCTCTGCCTTGGCCGAAGAGCCGCGCAAAGAACTCACCACCACTTCCGCGGCATCACCAAAAAGAACTCGCAAAGCCGCGAGAGGTACGGCCGGACCTAAGCTTGTCCCAAGAGCACTGGCTAAAGCTTGGGAGAAGTCCCGATTGGTCACAGGCTGAGGAGAGACTCCGTTAACAGCTCCCTGCATGCGTTCACTCTCTATAGCTGTAAGAAATAATTGAGTGATATCGTCGCGATGAATCCAACTCATCCATTGCTGACCCGAGCCCAACACCCCACCAAGACCGGCACGAAAAGGCGGCAGCATCTGTTGTAAAGCCCCTCCTTGATCAGAAAGAACCAAGCCCGTACGAATGCACACCGTGCGCCCCGGAGCCTTTTGCGCTTCAGCCTCCCAATCCCGACACACTTTCGCCAGGAAATCCGCTCCGACAGTTCTTTCCTCCGTCACCACTTCATCACCGCAGTCTCCGTAATATCCAATCGCCGAAGCGGAAACAAAAACTTGCAGAGAAGAAGGCAGACTCTCCACCAGATGACGAGTGCCGAGAATACGGGAATTGTAGATTTGCTTTTTCTTTTCTTCAGTCCAGCGACGTCCCATAACAGGCTCACCCATAAGATGGATAACGCCCTCTATATGAGCAAGAGCTTCACGCCGCGGAGAGGTTTGAAGTAAATCGCCTTCGATAATTTCGCAGGGAAAAGGAAGTTTTTCTTTGGCTTTGCTTGCGCTGCGACTGATCACCGAGACTTGATGCCCGCGCTCGACGAGTTTTTTTCCAATCTCCGGTCCCAATAAACCTGTCGCTCCCGTCATCAAAATGCGCATACAGCCTCCCTTTATTTTTTTAAAGCCTTGGTGAACGTCTGCAAACAGCGCCCTCGCGCTTCCACGTGATCAATCATCGGAGCTGGATAAGCATCTGTTCCCCACTCCGGCACCCACTTGCGAATGTATTCGCTGTCGGGGTCGAATTTCTCCGCCTGAGTCATCGGGTTAAAGATACGAAAATAAGGGGCCGCATCGCAACCAGAACCTGCGGCCCATTGCCAATTCCCATTGTTAGCGGCCAGATCATAGTCTAAAAGTTTTTTGGCAAAGTAGCGCTCACCCTCATACCAATGAATCAGCAGATGCTTGCACAGAAAACTGGCCGTGATCATACGCACCCGGTTGTGCATAAAGCCGGTCGCATTCAGCTCGCGCATCCCAGCATCGACAAAGGGATAACCAGTTTGACCTTCACACCAGCGCTCCCAATCTGCTTTTGAGGATCGCCAGGCAATGCGATCATATTCAGGGCGAAAACTTTTCTTTTCCACCTGAGGAAAATGCCACAGAATCTGCATGAAAAAATCCCGCCAGATCAACTCACTCAACCAAGTTTCAGATAATTTCTTTCCCTCGCGCGCCCACTCACGAATGCTGACAGTTCCAAAACGCAAATGCACCCCCAGATGTGAAGTTCCTTGCTCGAGGGCCGGAAAATCTCTCTGTTGAGCATAGTTTTTCAACACTCGCGATGGCACCTCCGCCGGCGCAAAAACCTGAGTTGAAAGACGAAATCCTAATTTTTGCAGAGAGGGCATCGGCTCGGGTTGGGCTCGCCGTGCATAGGAACCCGCATAGAGATGCAGAGGATAAGAGCGCAGATAAAAAGAATCCAAATGACTGAGGACCTTTTTTTTGTAAGGAGTAAAAACGGTGTAAGGGGTTTGAGTGCTGGTCACAATTTCATTTTTTTCAAAAAGACATTGATCCTTGTAGGATTTGACTTCGATGCCCTGCTCCTGGGCCCAGGTCGTCACCGCTGCATCCCGTTTTCGAGCGGCGGGTTCATAGTCGTGGTTAAAATAAAGAGCTTCTATTTTTTCCTCACGCGCAAGCTCTTTGAAAACAGCCAGAGGGGAGCCGTACCGCACCAGGAGATCACTGCCATGACTCTGTAACTCTTCTTTCAAGTTTTGCACAGCCTGGTAGATAAACGTGACGCGAGCATCCTGAGGGTCTTCCAGTTTCTCAAGGATGTCTGTATCAAAAATAAAAACCGGAAGGACACTCGCATGTTCTTTCAATGCATAAAAGAGGCCCGCATTGTCTTCACAGCGTAGATCACGCCGAAACCAGAAGATTGTGCATTTTCGCATAGGACTTGTCATAATAATGATTTATCATTCCTTCAATATCAGGTAAATTGACCGAGCATGGACGATCAAAAGCCTGTAAAAAAACAACCCAAGAACCTCGAACGCATCAAGTCCTCGATGTTCTCTCGCAGTTTATCTCTCGCCAAGCTGACAATACAAGCAGGAGCTTCTTTAGCGCAACATGGTGTGAGTTCAGCTTTAAAAAATGCCGAATCCAAGCAAGAGAGTTGGAAAAAGCTTTTGCAAAATCAGGCCTCCTTGATCAGTTCCGAGTTGGGAGAGCTCAAGGGCAGCCTGATGAAAGCCGGTCAAATGCTGTCCATGTATGGAGAGCATTTTCTTCCGCCCGAGGCCAATGAAATGCTCAAGTCTCTGCAGTCCGACTCTCCTCCGCTGTCGTGGGCAGCCATCGAGCCCACTTTGAATAAACACCTCTCCGAAGAAAAACGGGCCTTGCTGGAAATTGAAAAAGAAGCTCTGGCCTCTGCTTCCATGGGACAGGTGCATCGCGCGCGCATCAAGAGCACCGGCGAAAGTATTGTCTTGAAAATTCAATACCCCAATGTGGATAAAGCCATCGACAGTGATTTGAAAGCCCTGCGCACCTTACTGGGAACTCTCAAGTTGCTCCCCAAGGATCTGGATCTCAATCCTCTCTTTGCGGAAATTCGCAGCATGTTAGTGCAAGAGACAGACTACGAACTGGAAGCCCGTCTGACTGAGGACTTCCGACAGCGTCTAGCGAACGACTCCCGTTATATTGTACCCAAAGTTTATCCGGAGTTTTCAGGGCCGAAGATCCTGGCAACCTCTTTTGAAAGGGGATTGCGTGTCGACGATCCCCTGATTCAGAGTCTCCCCGCGGAACGTCGCAACCGGATCGCTCTCCATTTTTTAGATCTCTATTTCCGTGAAATTTTCGAATGGGGCGTGGTGCAGACCGATCCCCACAGCGGGAACTATCGCATTCGCATAGATCCGCAGGGGCAAGATCAACTGGTGCTCTTTGATTTTGGCGCAACCCGTTCCTATGAAATGAGTTTCCTGGGTCCTTATCGTCGCATGATTAAAGCCTCTGCTGCCAATGATCGCGAGAGCTTCACGAAGGCAGCGATGGATTTGCGCTTTATTGAGGCCGAGGACAAAGAGGACCTTAAAAAAACGTTTGAAGAGTTTTGCTTTGAGAGCATCGAGCCCTTTATCAGCTACGACGATCCTCGCAATGTCACCGGACGCATTGATAAAGAGGGCACCTACGACTGGAAAAACACGGACCTTCCACAGCGCCTTTCACGGCGGGTATTTCACATTGTACGCCATTTTCACTGGCGCACGCCTCCCCGTGAGATTATTTTTTTAGATCGCAAAACTGGCGGCGTGTTTATTTTCCTTTCTGTTCTGCGCGCTAAAATTTGCGGGCGCACACTCTTGTTAAAATATCTCGAAAAAATGGAAGATTAAAAAATGATCTCTCTGATAATGCCTCTCCTGTTCACTTTGGCTTTGGCTTTAGCTTTCACTCCTTCAACTCCCCATGTGGAATTCAAATCTCTTCCTGCAGAGCCTTTAAAAAAAACCGACCCTCGCTCACCTCGAGAGCTTAAAGGGAAAGTAATCCTCGTGGACTTTTGGGCTTCCTGGTGTGAACCCTGCAAAGAGGCTCTGCCTCACTACAACCGTCTCTATAAGAAATATAAAGACCAAGGCTTGATCATTATGGGTATCAATGAGGATGAAGACAGCAAGGAACGCGATCTGTTTTTAAAAACACACGTTCTGGATTTTCCCATTTATACGGACAAAGAAAAGGCCATGGTGCAGAACTTTAAAGTTCAAGCCTTGCCTTCATTGTTTGTCTTTGATCGCAATATGAAGGCCGTGGCTCTGTATCGAGGTTTCAGTCCAGAAAAGCTGGAATCTTTGGAGAAGAAGATTCAGGATTTGCTAAATAAGTGACTCACTCTGCACTCGCCTCAATGAGGCGACCCCACGCAGCCCTGAGTATACATTCCAATAAACTTCCAGGCTCCATTAAAACACTGATAACTATAAACGCAACTGCAATTAAGTTCGCACGATATAGATCCATTGGAAGTAGTGACCACTTCTCCATGCATAGCAGCTGGATATATCTGGTATCCATGTTTATTCTTCTGTTGTGCACAGCTCATTCCTACCGGCGGGACGCAGGCTCCATTCTCATAAAACCAACCCGGTCCATACTTGGCCTCACACTCCACAGTGTTGGTCGGAAGAGTCTCCTCTCCTGAAGAAGCCAATGAGCGGCAATTGACTA
>JBCECD010000011.1:0-6832 GCA_039206745.1 Bdellovibrio sp.
GGCTTATACGACTGAAGATCTGACGATGACCAAAAACCTGGCATCTTCAGCCAGACTGTCTACGGTGCAAGAGAATCCTAACACCTCGATCGAGCTAGCGGCCCGGACTTTCGATGGAGATTTGAATGCTGTTTCGGCGAACTTGAGATCTTTCCACTCTACGGGAGTGGCGTTGTTGGAAGACACTTCTTTGAAGGCTTCCAATAAATTGTTGCAAGAGCTGTTTTCCACGGATGGTCTGTGGCGGATGCAACTGTATTTGCAAAAGGACTCCTTTATCGAGCCTCTGACTCAAGCGTTGAAAACTCAGTTTCCCGACATGGATGTCTTCAGTTTTCAAGAGCAGGAAGCCGGCGCTCTTTATATTGGCATGATGTCTGTGCTTTATATCATTGGTGGTTTCTTTCTGGTTTTGATTTTGGGTACGGTTCTTTTGTCTTTGGTCAATTCCTTGACCATTTCTACATTGGAGCGAGCAACGGAGATCGGCACTTTACGAAGTATGGGTTTTTCTGTCGAGCGTATTTCCAGTCTTTTTGCTAAAGAGTCAGTGGTCCTCAGTGTAGGAGCTTGTCTGTTAGGGACTGTTGTTGCTGTGGCCATCAGCTCCACAATCAATGCCCTGAACATTCGCTTTAGACCTTTGGCGGCACCGGGTGATGTGCAATTTGTCTTAACTCCGACATGGTGGATTCTTATTGGTATCGCGATTCCTCTGGTGCTGGTATCCTATATAGCGGCGCAGATCGTGACGAAAAAATTAATGAGGCAACGTATTGTGAGTCTGTTGAGTGACTCAGGAGGCCGCAAATGAAGATTTTATTTTTAGGAACTCTTCTCTCTTTGCAAGTGGCGCAGGCAGCGCCGGATGTCGAAAAAATTTTGCAAGATTCTGATGCCGCTCGGGGCGGCTTGGGCAAAGGCGTCAGTTGGAGTGTTCAGGTGAAAAGCTTTGAAGGCGGTGAGAGCAGTGATCGCAGCTTTGTGGTGCGTGCGAAAGAAAAAGACGCTTTAGTTGAGTCCGAGACACCGGCGAAGTTCAAGGGCGAGATCTATCTTTTGAATGATAAGAATATGTGGTTCTATAAACCTACTTTGAAAAAACCGGTTTCGATCTCCGCCCGACAAAAACTTTCAGGTCAGGCTGCTAACGGAGATATCGCTAGTACAAATTATTATCAGGACTATGCGCCGACCATGGAAAAGCAGGAAGCTTGTGGTAAGGACACTTGTTATGTGATTCTTTTGCAGGCTAAAACCACGGCCAGCACCTATGATAAAATTCGTTATTGGGTCTCCACGACCAGTCATCTGGGGATGAAAGCGGAGTTTTTAACCATTCAAGGGAAACCCTTTAAAAAAGCTTTATTTGAATACAAGAATGCGATCAAGGTGAATGGAAAAGATGAAAAATTCATCAGTCGGATGTTGATCCAAGATGTAAAAAATCCTGAGGAAAAAAGCATTCTCTCCTATGGTAAACCTAAGATTGAAGAGCATTCCATTTCAATCTTTAACGTGAACAATCTGAGTCGCTGATGGTTTTTAAGATCGCCCTCCGCAATTTGCAGTCGAATATCCGCTACTCTTTGATGGCTCTTTTGGCTATTGGAGGGGGTTTTGTCAGCTTTGTGGTTTTCAATGGATATATTGCAGATGCTTATTCTCTGATTGAGGATGAGATCCGTCATCGAATGATGTATGGCGATGTGGTGATTGAAGATGCTCATCTTTCCTCGCCGGAGGCTCGGGCCAGTTCTTGGGAGTATTTGGTCTCTCACGAGCAGCAGCAGATGGTGGCGACCTGGCTGAAAGAGAGCTCTTATCCTGTGCGAGCCACGGCTCCTTTTCTTCCTTTTTCAGGTTTAGTTTCCAATGGTGGCAGTGAGGCTCTTTTTATTGGTCTGGGTTTGGATGTGGAGGCCTCTCGGGCTTTGCGGGGAGCAAAGTGGGAACGCAATGTTGTCGCCGGTAAAACTCTGCCGGGCTCCAGCGATTCACCCGGAGCTATTTTAGGTGAGGGCTTGGCTCGCTTGATGGGCTGTCATATTCAAGGCGAAAAACGCAGCGAGCAGGCGAGTGTCGGCTGTGATCGCACCACGGAATTGCAATTAAGTGGTATGACCGTCGCCAATCAGATCAATGCTGTGGATGTGGATGTTATCGGTGTGACCAATGCCGGTTTCAAGGAGATGGATCGAAGATATGTTATGACCAGTCTCGAGTCGGCGCAGATTTTAATGAACACTCAGGGAGTGGGATATATTTCGGTGATGTTGAACGATCGCAGTCAGGGACCGGCCTTGGCGGAAAACTTAAACGCGGTTTTTCGTGAAAAGCAGAGCTCTTTGCAGGCTTATCACTGGCAACAACATCCCATCGCCGGGGATTTATACCACAAGACCAAAGAGATCTTAACGATCTTTCAGGTCTTTATCGTCACAGTGATTGTGGTTATAGTCGGCCTGTCTGTCTTTAATACTTTTGTGAAGATCGTCCTGGAGCGAACGAAAGAGATCGGGACTTTGCAAAGCATGGGTTTTACCAAGATTCAGATTGTGCAATTTTTCATGGCTGAAGCTTTTCTCTTGGCTTCTTTTGGCAGTGCCGTCGGCGCTGTTGCCAGCTTGTTGGTCTCCGGTTTGATTCAATTGATGAGAGTTGAATACAATGCGGGCTTGTTTCAAGATGCGGTGATCTTGCGCATAAAGTTTGTGCCGACGGATTACATCATTGGTCTTGTTTTCATGTGCGTTTTAGCTGCTTTGGCGACATATCTTGCTTTGAGAGTGACTTTACGACGGAGAATCGTAGACAATTTGAATCATGCCTAGGGCATTCATTCTTTTCGTCATTCTCTCTCTTTTCTGGACTCCTTTGCTGCGTGCTGAGGTTTCGGCTGTTGAAGGCGATCTTTTAAATAAGTTGGAAGAAAGAGTGGAAAGCTATCGCCTGCGTGAGGCGCGCAGGCTTAAGAAGCAACAGCAGATTGAAGCCTCTTGGCGACACAATTCTGATTACAGTATTGCCGGAGATCTTTTGACTTTCGGTTCCTATGAAAAAGGGGTGGAGGAGGATCTGTTCAACCCCGGAAATCAAGTCTATCAATGGCCTCGCTCTGTTTTAGGAGTGGATGCGGCTATAGATGCTCGGGTTAAAGTGAAGGATGTTCAGGCGGTGCTGCGTCCGCGTTGGCAGTACTTTAAGAGAGAGATTCCTTTGGAGCCTGGTTCCCAGGTTTTACAATCAGATGAAAACAAATGGAGTTTGCAGGAAGGCTATTTGGATTGGCGTTGGGGTGATGGGGCTTTGATTGCAGGTCTTCATAAATTCAGTTGGGGACCGGCTGAGATGATGAGCCCCTCCAATTTTATTTTTCACTTTGAACGAGATGAAACCAAACAGAATTATCGTCCGAAGGGACGTACACTTCTTCGGGTGAATTGGCAGTTTACCCCGAGTTCAAATGTGGTGGGAATTGTGGAAGCTGCGGGGAATGGTGAAGCTTCCTGGCTCTACGATCAGGAGCAAAAAACTGCGGGACTTTTAAAGTATGAATGGGTGAGCAGTGAAAACTCCCTGAACTACATTGGTCTGGTGGGCGGGAGGTCTCAAGAGGCGCAACAGGATGCCGGTTTCTATCTGAATTGGAATATCGGAGGGGCTGTTTCTTTCTATATTGATACACGTGCCAGTGAAAAGAGAGCGGCTTATAGACCGAGTTTGGTTTCAGGGGCTATGCAGCTGTCGTCGGTTGAAAAAGAAGACACGGAAATTCTAGGTATTGCGGGATTGAGATGGGAAGGAGCTGTGGATGTTCGGTTGGAGTATTTACACAACTCCGCAGGTTACTCAGACACCGAAAAGACACAGGTTTTGTCGGCCTTGGCGGTCTCTAATCCTTTTCTGGCTTTGAATATAAAAAAGCTTTTGGGCAGTGGACTGGAGTTGCCTTTACGTGAGTATGCTTATTTGAGTGTGCGCAAGGATGAGCGGGGAACGGATACCAACTGGGCTCTGTATCTTCGCGATGTCTATTCGATGGAAGAAAAGAACCACTATATCCAAGCTGGTGGTGAATGGGAATTGATCAGTAATCTGTTAATTTACTTTGAGGGCAGTTATCTGACTCCTCGCCAGGAAGATTCTTTGTTAAGTCAGGTTCTGAGTGACAACCTCACCCTTGGATTGCGATATTTCTTTTAGTTCTGAGGACATTCCCAGGATTTCAATGATGCCCTGAGAAATAAGTCAGCTCTCCCAATGGCTAGGATGTCATTGAGACTTCCTCATCTTCGTTTTTTATGCCAGCATACAAAGAGAGGTTTGAGGAGTATTTCATGACAATTCGCAACTCCCGTGGAAGTTTGATTTTTCCGATGGTGATCGCTTTGATGATCATGATCTTTTCAATTTTTTATTTTTACCATAACGCTTTCATGGTTCGCAAAGTGGAAGATCAGCGTCTGCTTTCGGTAGGAGGTTTGAAAGCTTTGGTGGTTTCCACAAAAGCTCTTTTAAACAGTCCTCATGCCTTCATGACTTCTGCACAGCTGACCAGTAATGGTTCTTTCTGGAACTGTTTGAACAATCCCAATTTCAATTGCAATGTTTCCACAGAGCAAGATTTTAATCTTCTCAATGAAGATGGAACTCTGTACGTTGATATGACAGCAGGGCGAGGTTATACACCGACCTTCGAATCCTGTGATTCTTATCCCTCTTTGGCCTGTCCTTTTCGTTATGAATTAAAATGGTTTCGTGAATGTGTGGGGCCGGGAGCCTGTTATTCTCCAGATCTTTTTATCCGCGGGCAGCTGGTTATAGCGAATATCGGTGGTTTAAAAAATCTCATCAATCCTGAAAGCTATGATTTCTTGGTGAAAGTGCGATGAAAAAAAATATTCTGAATAGAAAAGGTGTGACCCTCATTGAATCTCTCGTCGGAGTGGTTCTGATTTTAGGCTCCATCATGGGCGCTCTGGGTGTTCTCCAGTTGGTATCAGGGGGACAAAAAAAGAATGAGGACGATCTGGATTATGTGGCAAAACGGAACCAGGTTATCAGTCTTTTGATTGACGATACATCTTGGGGAAAAATGGTCGATGAGGACGAGAATCCTGAAATGGGCTGTCTGCTGAAACAGGATGCGACGTCGGAGTCTGAGAGGGATTGCACGGGAAAAACAGACAGCTTGCGCTTGTTGAATATCAAAGGGGAGTTGGTCTATGATTTCCGCAGTGCTGTTGTGGGTTTTTCGCGGGCCGGAAAGGATTGCGATACTTACGATGGCACTCCTGGTGGTGGTAATCCCGTATGCCCCTATCGTCTCGATGTGAGATGGGAAGCTCTTTGCTCAAGCTCACCTTGTATCAATCCTCCGATACGCTTTCGTGGTACGCACTCCTTCAACTCTCCTCTGAATCAGATAGTGCCTAATTTGGAGGTATTGGATTTCACTGTGATCAAAATGGGAATGTTTTGTCCCTCGACGACGGTGCCAAATGGGTTGGTGGCTGGATCACAAACGACTTATGTGGCTCCCAGTCAGGTTATGAGCGATCAAAACACCAAGGTGAATACGATCGGCATTGCCCGCAGCAATCAGGTGATGGTGCCTTGTCGTCGGATCAATATGTCCTTTGTGGAAGATATGCCCAATGCGGGAGATGTATCAGCGCCTTATTATGCGATAGATCCTGAGAATAACGCCTCAGTGGCGATTGTGAATGAGGGCACCAACACGGCTGTTTATGAGTTCGTGAGGCATAACATCGGCGGTGTGAACACCTATGAGTTGCGTTACAATGGTGTGACGGTCTTCAACAAACCTAATTGGTTGACGATAGATCGCAGCACCTTGTTTCAGTTCAAGATTGTCAATGGACTGGTGAAATTTTGTATTGAAGAGCGTTGCTATCATTATTTTCCGGAGAAGCTGGATTTTCCTTTCCGCTTCTCCTTCCGACCGGCAGCTTTGCCTTATTCGCCTACAGGTATCAGTGGTGTCAGCACCAGTATGACGGACCTTTAAGGAGTGCAAGGCAAGACGTTGATGGCGCCAGAAATGCTGGCGCTATTTTGATTGAAGGTTGAACCACAGCCCACGGTGATACCACCCGAGACACTCATACTAGTTGAAGAGTTGGTGCTGAGAGTCGTCATATTGCTGAGGTTGAGCGAGGCAAAGCCCCCCGTTGCCGTGAGATTCACGGTGTTGCCACCTTCAAAGCGCAACGTATCAGTTGTTGAGTTCGAACCATGCGTGATCGAAATATTCTGAGCATATCCGGATCCGTCAAAGACAAAGGTGCTGGCAGGAGTTCTCTTTGATCCTGAGTAAGCAAGATCTCGTTTCACATAAATGCGATCTCCGGTATTAAGAGCTTGCAGTGCCCCCGAACCAGAAATAGTGAGATTTTCGACATACAGAGGTGTGGAGTGAGAAAATTGTCCCTTCACTAAAAGATTGGGGAGAGTTTGCGAAGTCAGCCCTAAATTAAGTCGGATGGCTGAAGTCCCCTCGTTGAGATTGTAGAAGGTGGCACCAGGATTGTAGTTCATGGCTCCACTGGTGACGATAAACTGCTGCATGAGTCCCAACACCCCATCTACGGTGAGAGTGCCACTGGGTTTGTTCACTTCAAATAAAGTATCGACACGGTAAGTTCCAGTTGTTGAGTGAGCCCCGGTCAGAGTTTGATTTCCAGTTCCTGTGAAGCGAAGGATCGGAGCGAGTAAAACGCGGTCATGGTCTGTCGAACCACTGATGTAGACGTTTCCTTGCACATTGAGATAGCGATTTTGTACCGAGCGAGCCACATTGCTGACC
>JBCECD010000011.1:6842-18428 GCA_039206745.1 Bdellovibrio sp.
TGACCATGAAAGCGGAGCCGGAAGTGGTTGCGCGGGCGCGGAATTTAAAATCACCTTGGACAGTGGTGTCGTTCGTGAGAACCAAGTTTTGAGGCATGTCATCACTGTCATAGTTCAGATTATTAAGAGCCACTCCATTGGTGGTGAGAGGCATGTCAGGCCCACCTTTTCCACTGAAGGCAAGAGTGGAGTTGTGGAAATTGTAACTGGGGGCATTTTGTAAAACCAAACCTCCGCGGATTGCGATGAAGTCGCGGAAGTTCATAGTGCCTGTTGCCTTGTTGACAATGAGCATAGGCGCACAACTGTAAGAGGCAATAGTGCCATCTACAGAAGAATTTTGACCATAGATAGTTTGATCTGCTGTACCTGCAAAGACTAAAGAAGCACTGCTGTTTGAAGACGGAGGACGACAGCCACCATAGTTGCCAGTATTATTTAAATAAAGATCTCCGAGTGCGGTGATTTGGGTAGATGGAGCGCTCTCGGCAACAAGTACAGGGCCTTGATCTGTGGATTGCGGATTGATGTAAGTGTTATTGGCGACAGTGATGGAGTTCAATACTTTTTGTCGGAAATTACCGCCAGTCATCCCCGGGCGACCAAAGTGAAAGTTATAGAAGACAACGGTACCATCGCCACCAAGTTTATCTCCGTTATTATAAGAACCTGACCATTGAACAGTGTGATTGTCATGGAAGAAGGAAGCACCACGATCCATGAAAAGATCAGAAATAATAATCATGTTCAGAGGGGCCCGGAACTCTCCACCATCCAAGACAAATCCCACTTTACCCAAAGAGGTGGTCAAGCTGGGTTCGACTTGGAAAGTCGACGTGTTGCCTCCTTGCCAAGTTCCGCCTGACATCTTGAATGTCGGGAACTTCTGCCAGGCGCTGGAACTGGTATGACCTAATGTGAAGTTCGCACCTTGAGTGATAGTTCCATTATAATAGATACCTGTTTCTAAGGTCATCACCCGAGTGGCTGTTGGGATATTCATATCACATTGATCACAATTTTCATTGAGAACGATATGTTTATCGCGATAGCCCGTACCGACAGGGGGGAAGGTGACATGATCACAAGATCCGTTGATAACCTGACCACAGTAGTTGGTTGCCGTATTGATATTGCTATCGGTTGTACCTAACCAAGTCCAGGGAGTCATCACCTTCACATAGGCGACGCCTGTCGAGGTGTGCCCTGTATAAGAATCCGTGAGAGTGTAAATAAAGAGATCACTGCCATAAAAATTTGTAGGGGCTGTGTAGACAAAGTGATTACCTGAGAGACTGACCGTACCTCCCATTTTACTCTGCCCCGACGCCGGCGCATGGTAAACGATGGTGCCAGGACTTTCGGTGGTCACTTGCGCGGAAGGATCGATATTAATAGTCGAGTTCCAGGCATAGTGAGTGCTGTTGGTGATGCCAGTAGTTCTGCGTGCGACCGGAGGCGCATAAAGAGGTTGATCTATAATGTGCGCAACCTGAGCTGACTGAATCATATTTTCTGTTAAGAACTGAGTCGATGAAACCACTTCAATTTGAATAGAGAGTTGGGGGCGAAGGCAGGGACCTTCTGCTGCCAGTCGACATGTTGGTGACCAGCGAACTTGCAGGCGCCAAGGACATGCAGGATTGAAAGTGTCAGCATTGAAGGTGTTGCAGACGGCTCCATTGCGAGTGAAGCCCTGTGACAGATCGTTGGCGTTGATCACAACATTTCCATTTTTATCGACAACGCTTAAATTATAAGAGCCTTCAGTGCAGGCCGTTCCGTCTTTCAGGCAGAGGAGTTCAGGATTGAGAGGTTGCCCTGTGGTTGGGTCTGTGGAATTTGCTAACTCAATGTGTTTATTCCAAACTGTTTGATTGGATAAAAGCGTGAGCACATTTGATTTTGCCTGAGTGATGGAGAGCTTAACGGTGGTCTTCCTTTGAATCTGAGACGAGGCACTTGTAAAAGCCCCGACCGCCAAAGTCGAGATCCCTAGAATTGCTGCAGAAGTGATCACTTCAACCAGAGTGAATCCGTTTCTTTTCATACAATGCTCCTCACATTCCCACCGGTATTCTTTATCGGCAAAAAGTCTGAAGATGTGCAGGAAAAAGTGAGGGAAAGGCGTTATTTTAATGATCGGATCTCAGATATAATAAAACTGAATCGAAATGAGACGAGAGTTTTATATAAATTGTCTATCTTAAGTTTTAACCCATATGTGACGAAACCTCTCTATAATATGGCAACAGCGAAAATAGGAAAATACACCTTATTAAAAAGTCTGGGTGAGGGTGGGATGGCGCAGGTTCATCTGGCTCGCACTGAGGGATCAGATGTAGAACCACGCAAGCTTCTGGCTATTAAAAAGAATCTGCCGGAAAATCAGTTCAGTCAAAGTTATAAAAAAATGTTCCTGAACGAGATGAGAGTCAGCGCGGCCCTGAATCATCGTAACATCTGTCGTATTGTGGATTATCAAGCTGAAGGTTTGGACGCCTATATCGCGATGGAGTTCATCCATGGGGTGTCGTTACGAGAGTTGTGCCGCCATCTGCGCAAGCAGAAAAGCCCCCTTCCTTTATCCTTTGTCTTTTATATTCTTCGCGAAGCCGCAGAGGCTTTACATTATGCTCATGAGGCCATTGATCCGATTTCAGGAGAACATCTGCATCTCATCCATCGGGATGTGAGCCCACAAAATATCATGCTGAGCTTTGCGGGCGATGTAAAATTGATCGACTTCGGTATTGCCAAAGCAGCCATTGACAGCGAAGCCACACGAGCCGGCGTGGTGAAGGGAAAATATTCTTACATGAGTCCCGAGCAATTGGCAGGGAAGGGCATTGACCCTAGGGCCGATATTTTTTCCTTGGGGATTGTAGCCTGGGAGATGCTGGCCAACCGTTCTTTCTTTCAGGCACAAAATGTGGAAGATCTCAAAAAGTCCCTTGAATGTTATGCCGTTCGCAAAGTGGATTTCTCTTATCGCGAAGAGCTTGAATCTTATCGCAGTGTGGTTGAAAAGATGATCCATGAGGATCGAGATAAAAGATTTACCTCTTCTCGGGAAGTGGCAGATGAGTTTTCAAAACTTCTGGCGCAAAACACTTCAGAGATGAAGCCGGAGGAATTCGGCTTTTATTTGCGGGAAACCTTTCAGCAGAGTTATCAGGATTCTTTGCAAGAGATTGAGAAGCTGCTCAATGCCTCTTCCTATGAGGAGACTCAGGTCACCGATACTTTGAATATTGAAAAACTGGTGTTACCGCAGGTCGAGCATTTAAATCGTCCTCTGCGCATTGCGGGGCCGATTTATATTCCCTCAACGGTGCCCAACTCTATTTTTAGTTTGCATGTTCCCCCCTTACTGGCGGGAGCCCTGGCTCTGGTTATGATGATGGGCGCTGGTTTTTGGTACGTGCAGCAGCGGGGGGCTTCCGCCGCACGATTGATTGCGGAGGCGAACGCAGTGGTTCCGGTGATGAATCCTTCGCATGTGAATGTGATGGTGCAAACCCATCCGGTTAAAGCTCAGGTGTGGCTCAACGGAAGACAAGCGGGTGTGACGGGTCATAGCTACCGCTTTCCCTATGGCAAATCACAATCTATGACGGTGAAAGCGGAAGGATATCATCCGCGAACACTCTTGATTCATGCCAGGGGTGATGAGCTGGTCAACTTGAATCTCCAGCCAGTTCTCGATAAGAAAAAGAAACGTAAAGCTGCCAGTACATCACGTAAAAACCGCTAACTAAGTGGTAGGCAAGCTAAAAACGGAAATTTCACTCAAGCTGTCTTATTTTAAGATGTATAAGTGTGTCTTCCTCTCATCAACACAGCTTTTCATGCCAAACTCTCCAGCGATTCCACAATGCACCCGAGGAGTTTTCAATAAGGGGAGGAATGGCCATGTCTCATTTATCAAAAGTCTTGGTAATCGTCGGTGTTGCGACGGCAACAGTGGTTGGATTTCAGAACTGCGCTCCACAGGACAGCTTTGATGCTCTATCGGGTTCTACTGAAAATGCGAGTTCTTCGGGAGATTCGAGTCGTGATGACTCCAGCTCGGGAGATAACTCCTCTTCATCTTCTTTGAAGGTGAGCGGTTCGTCCACAGATATGGCGAAGTCGGATTGCTCGGGATCGGGAGCCTCTTTTGTCGGGCAATCCGTTGCCAATGCCCCGGCTAATATGTTGATCTGTTTAGAATATGTTTTGGATATGCCAAACGGGCATGCTCGTTTTGGTGAGCAGTCTTTCTGCGATTCATCTTCAAAATTTGTGGCACCAGGTTCCTCGTGGTCTTACAACTCCTCAACCCGAGTTTGGTCAGGCTCTGACATCAAGTTGAATGGAAACAGCGCTATTGTGCCCGGGACTTATTGGATTGTGGCCATGGATCAGACAGGTCAGGTCGCGCGCTCTTCGGCCATGGTAGTGAAGAGATCGGGAGCGGCGAACTGTATAGCCAGCTCGTCCAGTTCTTCGGGATCAAGCTCGAGCAGTGGTAAATCTTGCTATTGGTCTGCGATCATGGTGGGTGTTGAAGCTGTTCCTTCTAGTAGTTGTTCTTCGGCCAATGTCGGAACTCAGGCAACCAATGGTAAAAGCTCAACGGTCTTCACATGTAAGTGTTCATAAACAACAGGTAGGTGCGCTGTGTTCAGAACGTTCACTTCAATCATTGCGACGAGAGCCGGTGTGAGTCTTGTTCAAGCCTTGGTGACCATGGGGATCATGAGCATCTTGGCTTTAGGGATGGCCACTTTGATTAGCACGATATTCTCGGCCCAGGCGGCTGTGGCGACGAATATGGATGTACAACAAAAATTTCTCGAGTTCTCTCAGACCTTGGCGGACAGCAGTGCTTGCACAACGAGTCTCCAGGGTGTGAACTTGAGTACGACGTCAGCCTTTGTCATTCGCAATCCCTTCGGTGTCTCGGGAAATATGTTTGAACAGAACGAAAAGCTTTCCAAGGGAGCTACTGTCAAATTAATACGCTGGTTGAGTGTGGCGGTGGACCCTATCGACAACACCCATGCCTATGCGCGGATGAGAATTGTTGTTGAAAAAAACAACACTGAATTAGGTGGCAAGGAAATCCAAAGAGAGTTTGGTTTGTATGTCACACGTGATAGCTCCAATAACATCGTGAACTGCAATGGCGATAATGTTTATATTCGCGGGGCGGCCTATGGAAGTTGTTATATAGAGAGAAATGCTGGCTTTCATAATACGGTCGGTAAATTTATGGCTTGGCCTATAACATCTTGCCCTGAATCTGGATTCGCAGCCTCTCCTACTTGTGCTGAAGGATTTGAGTTGGCTGTTGCGACCATGGCTCAAGGAAACTCGGCGGATGCAAGTACGACTTCGATAGGTTCCTATGCCGCTCAAGACGTTTACTGGGTTACTTATAATTGTGTTAAGAAATAGCAGGAAGGAGAGAGTGGAATGCTGAAATGCCAAGGAATACTAGGCCTCGCATTGCTTCTGGTCTCTTTTTCTTCAGAGGCTAAGTTTGTCAAGGGACGTACTTACGGAAGTTGTTATGTCGAGATGAATTCTGTTTTTCAGAATACATTGGCAAAATTTTCTACGTGGCCTATCACTTCGTGTCCTGGAGCCGGGACGGGACATGCCAAACCCACTTGCTCTGCGGGTTTTACTCTGGCGGTGGCTTTTATGTCGCAAGGAAATGCAGCAGGAGCTTCTGTGGCCACGATTGGTCAGTATGCCAATCAGGACGTGTACTTCGTTAATTACCACTGCATTAAAGACTAGCAGATATGTCTCTTGGCAGGAAAGCGTCTGCCAGGCTTGGCCCCTCTTATCACTGCCGATAATCTGATAAGGGGAGGAGTCTTATGAATCCATCTATTCATGAATTTCTTAATTTCTTGGAGAATGAAGATGACACCGACTACGGCGATTTCAAGCGAGAGGTGGATTTGCATCTCATGCGTCTGGCCGAGTCCATGCGGCCATTGATTGCGGAGCAAGTTTGGCAATTTCGTCGTATGAGGGAGCAATTACTCTGGTCCTATAAGGATGATATTGAGGAAATGAGAGGCCTTCTGAAAGAGGAGATTCAACACCTGGATGGTTTGGCCCCTTCTGATCTATAATAACTCCATGCGCTGCTCTTGCTCTTCTGGTCTCCTCTGGGTAGGCTCAACTTCAGAGGAGGTCCTATGTCAGCATTGGCGCAGCAGGAGTTTTGTATCACGATCCACGATCTTGCCTCTTTTTTAGATAAGACTCCGGCACAAATAAAAAAACAAGCTGAACAGATTCTCAATAAGAAGTGGACATCGACTTGGCTTCTTCCCGAAGAAGTGCGGGCTGTTGTTCTTTCGGAGGGATATGTTTACCCGCAAAAGGTGATCTCTGTGCAAATGCTCAAAGGGGGCGTGGCGAAGACAACCTCTGTTTTGAACATGGGATTGCGAGCGGCCATGTATGGGGCACGAGTGCTGTTTGTTGATTTGGATCAGCAAGCCAATTTGAGTTTTGCCTTGGGTGTGGAGGATGAGGACGTTCCGGTATGGGTGGATATCGCGGAAAAGCGCAAAAGCATTGAAGAGTGTGTGCGCTTTATTGAGCCTCATGTTGACTTGATTCCGTCTTCTTTAAATAACTCTGTTTTAGATCGAGTGTTATTGAACTCCAATCGCAATTGGGCTCAAGTTGTCAAGGCTCCCCTGGAGAAGATTCAGCATCGCTATGATATTATCTTGATTGATACGGCTCCGGCATTAAGTGCCGTGAATACGGCGGTGACGGTGGCTTCGGATGAGGTGATTTTGCCGGTGAATCCTGACAAGTTTGCCTTTATGGGCTTGCAAAAAAATCTCAGTGAATTGGAAGACATTCGTCATGATTTTGGACTGAAGTTTGCGAAAAAGATTCTCTTCACTAAGTTTGACGGGCGGGAGAACGCCAGTCACGAGTTGTTGCAAAAGTGCATCGATGCTTATGAGGAGTCTCTGATGAAGGGATATATCCGCACTTCATCGGAAGTGAAAAACACGGTGCGGGCGGGGAAAAGTTTATTTGCAGGGAAGTCAGCCGTGAAAGCGGACTATGATTTTGTGACCAGAGAAATGTTGGGATTTGTATAGAGTTGTACACTCTAGTGAGAGGTGGCTATGCCAGAGATCAAAAACTACGATGGAAAAAAGAAGTCAGCCAAGCGTCGTCCTCATAAGGAAATGCCTCAGGATATCGAATTGGTGACAGAGACTGAAGATATGATCAATACCGAAGCTCAAAACGAAGGCGTGACAGCGGCTCCGGTTGAAGAGGCCGAGATGATCTCTGAAGGAGGTCCAGCCTTTGGGGAGGAGCCAACGGAGACTCCGGAAAAAGTGCATTTGGACTTCTACGGCAGTGAAATCATCCGTGAGAAAGCACCCAAAGTGATGGAGCTGGCTGACACGGTAGCGGATGAATGGATTCGCGATGGCAACTTTGAAGGTCTTCCGGTGGGACATCCCTTGGCACAGCTTGCGGCGGCGAAGGCTCTGCGCACGGCCAAGGATGTTGAAAAGAAATTAGAGGAAAAAGGCGTGATTGCCATGGCCAAGATGGGCGTGGAGTTCGTCAAATCCAAAATCGAAAAGAAGTCGAGATAATGTCTACGCGCGCTCTTCGTATTCGAGATATTTTGCAGGGGGCTTTGTCCCCTGTTCACATGGAACTGGAAAATGAAAGCTTCAAGCATGCGGTTCCGCCTGGAAGCGAAAGCCATTTTAAAGTTTTGATAGTTTCTGATAAGTTTACCGGTTTATCCCGTTTGGACCGGCAGAGGTTGGTCAATGAGCTTTTGCAGGCGGAGTTGAAAACGGGTTTGCATGCTTTGGCCCAAAAAACTCTCACTCCTCAGGAGTGGGAGGCTCAGAAAAGTCTTTCTTTTGAATCACCTGATTGTTTAGGTGGCAGTGATCACGATAAACGCAAAGGTTAGAGGGTTTATTCCCCGAACTCTTTGAGTTTGGACTTAAGTTCACCGAGGAGTTTTTTGACTTCCATCAACTGTTCTTCTTCTGGAGAGAGCTTGTTGCTCATTTCCTCACTCAGAGTGTCCCAAGTGTCCAGGGCTTGACGGAGATCCTCATTAAGATGCTGAAATAGCGGCTTGCGCGAGAGCTCTTTTTTCTCGTCAGAAGTAGGTTTTGTCGGGGCTTCGCGGCTGTCTTCACTCATTCGTCGTACTATTTTTTCCCAAACTCAAAATTTCTATCGAAAGTGCTTCCTGCACAGGGGTGATAGTGTGATAAAAGGAACTCCATTTGACAAGTATTTTTAGACTGGTAAAGTGCCAGTTTTACTTTCTTTCCAGGAGTGCGACATCATGTCTCAAGAGATTATCTACACAATGAAGGGTGTAAGTAAAGTATATCCTCCAAATAGATATGTTTTAAAGGATATTTATCTTTCCTATTTTTACGGCGCTAAGATTGGTGTGCTGGGATTGAACGGATCCGGTAAATCCACTTTGCTCAGAATTATGGCAGGAGTGGATAAGGACTTCATCGGTGAAGCCTTTCCTTCCAAAACAATGAAGGTCGGGTATTTCGAGCAAGAGCCTAAACTGGATGAGACTCTCACTGTGAAAGAGAACATTTTTGAGGGCATGGGCGAGCTGCCCAAGCTTATGAAAGAGTACAATGCGATCAATGACAAGTTCAGCGACCCTGATTTAGATCCGGATGAGATGAACAAACTGATTGAAAAGCAAGGGGCGATTCAGGAAAAGCTGGAGGCCTTGGGCGCTTGGGATGTTGATCAAAAGATTGAAATTGTGATGGATGCCCTTCGCTGCCCAGAGGGTGATCAGCCGGTGACTCATCTTTCAGGTGGAGAAAAAAGACGCGTGGCTTTGGCCCGCTTGATCATGAGTGAGCCTGATATCTTATTATTGGATGAGCCGACGAATCATCTCGATGCGGAGTCTGTGGCTTGGTTGGAACAATATCTTTCTAAGTTCCCAGGAACCGTCATTGCGGTGACGCATGATCGTTACTTCCTGGATAATGTGGCGGGATGGATTTTGGAATTAGACCGTGGTGAGGGGATTCCTTGGAAGGGGAATTACACCTCTTGGTTGGAGCAAAAAGACAAGCGTATGGCCAATGAGGCGAAGGATCAGGCTCGCAAGGCGCGCACTCTCGAGCGCGAGTTGGATTGGATTCGTCAAGGTGCTAAGGCTCGTCAGGCTAAGTCCAAGGCGCGTATTTCAAATTATGAGAATTTATTGAAAGAGGCTTCGCCAGATAAGATTCAGGAGATGTCTATTTATATTCCACCGGGTCCTCGTTTGGGTGATATCGTGGTTGAGGCCAAGGGTATTACCAAGGCTTACGATCATAAAGTTCTGCTGGATGATGTGAGCTTTACGATTCCTCGGGGTGCGATTGTGGGCGTTATTGGACCGAATGGTGTGGGTAAATCCACTTTGTTCCGCATGATCACAGGAAAAGAGAGACCTGATAACGGCACATTCAAAGTCGGGGAGACGGTGAAGATCGCTTATGTGGATCAAACCCGTGAGACCTTGAACCCTGAGAAGACGATCTTTGAAGAGTTGTCAGGGGGGCAGGATGTGATTCAATTGGGAACTCGTGAGATCAATGCTCGTCAGTACGTTTCCTGGTTTAACTTCTCAGGAACGGATCAGCAGAAAAAAGTGGGACAGCTTTCTGGGGGCGAACGCAATCGTGTGAATATGGCTAAAATTCTGAAAGAGGGCGGCAACTTATTGCTTCTCGATGAGCCGACCAATGATTTGGACGTGAATACAATGCGGGCTTTAGAGGAGGCTCTTCTGGAGTTCGGCGGTTCTGCGGTGGTGATCTCGCATGATCGTTGGTTCCTGGATCGTGTGTGCACTCATATCATGGCTTTTGAAGGTGATTCTAAAATTGAATTCTTCCCTGGAAATTTTACGGAATACGAAGAGGACCGCAAGCGTCGCTTAGGTGAGAATGCCGGGCCGAAGCGAATTCGCTTTAAAATGATTTAAGCATTTTTTACCAGAGGCAGTTTGACAACAACACGGGTTCCCTGCGGGGAATCCATTGTTTTTTTCTCCTGAGAGAAGACCTCAATCGAGCCCTTCATCATATAAAGATACTCTCTGACCAAAGGCATGCCATAGCCCGTCCCCTTCTCGCCATGGGTTCCTGTGCGAGTGGTTGGAGCATTCAAATTAAAGATCTGAGTCAGAAGGTGGGGCGGAATGCCGATTCCATAGTCTTGGATTTCGATTACAACATGAGCCTCATGCGGATAGGCTGTTATATCGATACGCTCTCCAGCGTGGGAGAACTTCACGGCGTTGTTGAGCAGGTTGAGGAGAACGATATTACTGAGGATGGTTTTTTCAGCGTTCACCAGCATGCGCTCTTGAGAGATATTCAGATGGAATTTCAAACCTTTTTTCTGCGCCAGATCGAGGGTGTTTTCATAAAGATCATGTAAAACCCAGGCGATAGAGAGAGGCTTCATCGGTAAAGTGGCCTTACCATCTTTAATGGACTTGAGATGGCGGACTTGCGCCAGGAGATCATTGATATCCTCCACGGCTTTTTCAATCTTATCGAGTTCCAGGGAGTGAAAGGAGGGCTCCAGATTTTCCTGATCTTCTTTGGCTTTGATAAGATTATAAGTCATGGAGGACAGGGTGTTGGCAATGTCATGGATGAGCAGTCGAAGGAGGTTTTCGACGTCGAGGTTCTTTTCCATGAGTTTTTTCTTAAAGCGCTCTTCGCTGAGGATATATTGATGAGTGGTAAAACAGGAGAAGATCATAAAGGTCACAAGATTAAACAGAGTCTCTTCGCCAAAATCACCATGATCCGCGACGACATTGGGTCCTAGAGAGTGAACTTTAAGATACCAGAAGAAGATGAGCACGCTGATCACGACAAAATAGCCGGCGACGGAGCCGGGCACTCCGAGGAGAATCCCCAGTCCCAGGGGAATGGCCGCGAGCCAAAACACTCCTGGAGCATAAACCCCACCCGCCAAATAAAGAAGATAAATCAGCACACCAATCGAACCAGTGCTCAGCACGAGGCTGCTACGAAAATAGTTTTTGCTGAACTTCAGAGCCAGCGGCGGGGCTATTAATAAGAAGAGCCAGGCTGGCACCAACAGCCAATTGTAGTCTGGAACCTTGTATTCAAAATTGTATCTCATCAGATAGATGAAGGAGACAGTGGCTGAAATGAGGTAGATGACTTTAAAATAAGTCAGGCGTTTTTTATAGGCCTCTTCAGAGGTGAATTCGATGTCCAGCATGGGTTTCCCCTATCTGTTATGCACAGAAAGTCTTGGTCTTAATTCCCTGATGATTAATAGTAACTTTTCAGAAAGGAAAGTGAAAAAGTTATTTCAACACTGTAATGTTTATGGATTCGGGCGCGCTATTTTGAGACGAGGGGGCGCAAAGATTGATAGTGAGTTTTGAGCTCTAGGAATTGGACGCTGTTTCCCCCGTGATCCGGGTGGAGGATCAAAGCGATATGACGGAAGGCTTTTTTGAGTTCGTTTTCAGTAAAGCCCGCAGGA
>JBCECD010000012.1:0-1387 GCA_039206745.1 Bdellovibrio sp.
CTTCAAATGTCCCTTGGCCACTTCCATTTTGAGGATGGCATTACAAACCAGAAAGTAAATATCTTCTTTTGATTGCGTTCCCATTCGGTGATTTGACAAAAACTCCTGTTCCCTGTCAACGGAAGATCGTACTTTCGACAGGTTTGCTCTGAATCTGTCAAGGGCTTTGGCAGACAAGCCGTCATGGTTCATTTAAATTCTTTTCATCAAAACAAAGGAGACTTTTTATGTTTACAATGGATTCTGTAATACAAAGAGTGGGCAAAAAATATCTACAGACCTTCAACTCAATGATGAGCGTGAAGCGTCAGGAGCTTATTACCAAGCAGGAACAAAATTTTAAAACTCTTCGTCGGGAACTTCAGGGCACCCGCCTCTATAATGATTTCCGCCTCTCGCACATCGGGTCCTATGAAGATTATGTGAATCATGTGCCGGTTCTCGGCTATGATGAATACGCTCCTTACGTCGACATGATTGTGGCGGGCCATAAGAATATTCTCTTTAAAGACAAAGTTGAACACTGCGGCCTCTCTTCCGGCACTTCAGGTAAAGACAGCAAACGCGTTCCCTACAATGAACGCATGATTCAAATGTTCATCAAGTCCCAAAAAAGAATCGCCAGCAAACTCACGGCCCTGGAACCTCAAATCAACTTTATTCAAGCCAGCCGTCTGGCTTTCGGCTCCGATCCCTATCTTTACTCTCACAATGACATCAAGTTTGGATACATCTCTGGTATCTTGAGCACGCGCACTCCGGCTATCTTAAATAAAACAACCTTCCCCTCTAAAGAAGTTCTGGCGATCTCTGACTGGGATCGCAAAATTGAAATGCTGATCAAAGAGGCTTTGCAACAGGACATTCAAATTGTCAGCGGGATTCCAACTTACCTCATCAGTATCTTTGAAGCTGTTTTGCACAAGACCGGAAAAAAACATATCAATGAGATCTGGCCCAATTTGAAAGTTTTTATTTATGCCGCGACTCCCATCAAACAATATCAAGAGAGAATAGATCGCCTGGTCGGCCATGAACTCAACTATTACGGCGTTTATGCTGCCACAGAGGCCGCTATCGGCCTTCCTTTTGAGAAATATCAAAATGGCAGACAGCGATATCTGCTCAATCCGGATCTGCTTTATTCTTTCACTCCGGTAACGGGCTCCTCTCAGAATCGGGGCGTGCACAATATTGAACTGGGTGTGCCTTATTATGTGAATGTAGGTTGCCCTAATGGCTTTATCCACTATGCAATGAAGGATGTGATCGTATTTGAAGAGGCCGAGGGTCATCTCGTCTTTGAATTTGTCGGTCGCAAAAGCACAGCGATGAACTTAGCTGCTGAAAAAGTCAGCCAGGAGCAAATTGTAGACTGCTATGTCGC
>JBCECD010000012.1:1397-18412 GCA_039206745.1 Bdellovibrio sp.
GGACCTTCGTCATTACTTCCTCTCTCCTCTCATGAAAGAAGGGAAAGCTTGCTACCATTGGACACTTTTTGTTCCAGCTCAAGGACAGGCTGAAACAGACGTCTTGGCTCAAGCTCTGGACAAAGAGATGAGAAAGATCAATGGCGACTATGACGACTGCCGCGCCGTGGGGGTGTTAGGACCAGCTCAAGTGACTCTGATCAATGCCGACTATTTACAAAAGTATTTTGAACAAAACCGTCATCGCGGTCAGTTCAAAATGAAAACCACTTTTGAAACAGCGGAAGAGTATCTTCAATTCATGCGCTCTCATATTGAAGCGAAGGAGACTCTACAATGATTCTCGGCTTGATGCTGGTCGGTTTTCTTTCCGCCTTTGCTTTGGGACCTGCGAGTTTTAACATCATTCGCAGTGTCTTAAAGAAGAGAACCTGGCCATGGAACTCTATTCTGGGATTTCTTTTAGGCGATTGTTTTTATATCGTTGTGGCTCTTTTGCTTTTACAGAGCCCTCTTTTACAGCAGGAAAATGTGAAGATCACATTGACTCTGTTAACCGCTGGCATCCTGGGTCTGTACTCCTGCAAAATGTTACTTCTCTCACCGGAAGTGACTCATTCGCAGATGTCGCAAAACTCAGAACCTGCGAGTTTTTGGTCAAGTTTCTTTCTGACGTTGGGAAATGTGCATCTGGTTTTGATCTATGCAGGGCTTTTTGCTCATTGGGGCCAGCAAGATATGTCCTTTCTCCTATGGGGCGTCGGGGCTTATCTGCTCACGTTTGTGATCAGTTTTTTTGGACTGCTGGCCCTTCTGCGCTTTTTTCAAACCTCGCTGAAGAGTTTTTTACGACATATTGAAATTCTGGCGGCCTGCGGTTTTCTCACTTTTTCAGTTTATTTATCTTTGGAGATATTATGAAACACAAAAAAATACTTTTAACTTTGGGACTTTTTCTCGGCGCAGCTTCGGCTCAGGCGAACTGTGTTCTGCAAAAACAATTGCAGGGACAAAAATATTACACCTGCCAGGCCCCCGGCACACAGAAAGCAGTTCATGTCTTGGATCTGCAAGGCGGTTTTGCCGAGACCGCCTATTATCATGGCTACTTCCTTCGCCAGGAAATTGAGCAGGGTGTTTTAAAGGGCATTCAGGTTCGCACCCAAAGGGCTTTTGCCGAGCTGGATGAAAAAGATCGCGAGAATATTGAACTGATCAAAAAATGCGTGATGAGCAATTATCGCACCAGTGTCTCGCGGGAATTTGAAAAAGGTCTGAAAAACATGCATCGGGGCCTCCGAGATGCCGGCAGCAAGGTGGATTGGAAAACTTTTGAAGAGAGCAACTTCATGGTGGAATTTTCCATCTACTCGGATTCAATGAAGAGACATCTCAGCGAAAACTCCAAAGAGGCTCAACGCAAAATCTTTGCGTCCTGCGCCCCGTTCTTTGTCGGCAAAGCTCTGACCAGTCCCTTTAGAAAACTGGCAGAGGGTCTTCGTTCTTTAAAAATGGGTTGCACAGGGATTAGTGCATCGGCGTCAAGCTCCATGGACGGAGCCCTTATTCATGGGCGTAACTTTGATACCGGTCTCCTCAGCTTTTATGAACCAGCTCAACTTATTTTGATCAATCGTCAGAAGAACGGTATCACCTCTGTGGGAATAGCTTCACCTGGTTTGCACTATGCGGGTGGAATCAGCGGCTTTAACAACCAAGGTCTTTCAGGCAGCTTGCATGAGTTGCAGACCGAGGGCACCGTTATTTCTCACGAACAGGGCTCTTCTGATGTCGCTCCTTATCTTTTGCACTCGGTGTTGATGCAAGCCCGAACATTGGATCAAGCTATTGCCATTCTCAAAGAGCGCAAGGGATTTGGCGCCTGGACTTTTCTGATCTCGGATGCCAAAACCGATGAGAGCGCCTCCATTGAGCTGAGTGGTGATACTGTGGTGGTAGCCCGTCGCACCCGTCATAATTTTATGGGACAGAGCAATCACTTTATAGCTCCTGCGACCAGCAAAGAAGGTTATGAATACAGTCTGAATAAAACTTTGGAAACGCGCGCTCGCCTCAACCATGTCAATCGCACTCTCACGGAAGACTGGGGCTCTCTTGATTTTCAATGGGTTATCAATCGCCTGACCGGCCATTTTGACGAACTCGTCGGGCCTCGCAGCTTCGGACGAACCACGACAAAACTCTACACAGCAGGCACTCATGTGATGATCCCGGCTCGTCAAGAATGGTGGATGAGTTTGGGTGAAACTTATCCTACAAATCGTTCCCACTTCGTGGGCTTCCGCTTGTCTTCCGGAACTCAACCTGTGGAAATCGTGGGCGTGACCAAAGCCTGGGAAGATCCGCAAAAGTCCCTGTGGTATGACTCCATGAAATACTATATCCAAGCTTATTTGAGCAATGAACAAGATCACAAAACCCTGGCAGGATTGGATAAAACACTCAGCTTACTGCAAACAGCTGCCACCATGGCACAGCAAAATGAGATCTATGAATTTCCGTATCACTTTATGTGGGCGCGAATCAAAGTGTCGCGCGCAGCCGTGGCGATCTCTCAAGGAAGAAGAGATCTAGCTTACACTGATTTGCTCGAAGCCCAGGACAAACTCAACGAAATTGAAGCCACTGTGGGCTCCACCTTGCACCCTTATGAGCAGTTTCAAATTCAAATGTGGCGCTTCCGTGCGGAAACATTAAAACCTCGCGATCGCCAGGTGAAGTCCGTCCAAACTCAAGCGCAAACGCAAGGACAAACCCTGCTCGCAGATCTGATTCAGCAGTACCCTCGTCAAAAAGAACTCTATGATTTGCGGAGCAGTCTCCGAGCGGAGGCTCAACTCCCCCTTGTTTTAGATGCAGAAATCCGCCTCGGAACCGTTGAGTAAAACCAAGTTTTCACAGGGCAGTCAGGCTGGCTGCCCTCAACACTCTTGCCTCACTCTTTCAACATTTCCTTAACCATCCCTCATAGTGATTACATAGTTTTATAGGAGCGTTTCAGAACTGGATCTCTCGAGGGAAAAAGTTCTCAACACACTCTCTCTCCTTTACTGTATCTGAAGGGGGAGCCGTCATGAGGACACTGAGGAACATCATCTTACTTTTAATGTTTGTTTATCTGAGTGCCTGCGGTCAGATCACCGGCGAAGGGCTGCTCTCCGATGCCAAAGAGGATACAGATGATTACTATGTGGACCTCACGCCCAGTTCGGCGGAACTGTATATGGCCGTCTCCTCTTCCGTTATTTATAATGCCACGACTAAAGCGGAAATGACGGGCGAATGTTATATCTCAACTTACCCCAGTCATTACATTCAAGCATATCTTGCTTCAACATCAGGTTCGGTCTTGGCTGTTTTGGATGTTCACAACAACACCTCGGGCACAACTGCTCAATGCAAGAATGGTCGCTTTGATATCATCGTCAACACAAGCGGTGTGAGTGCGGGACAGAGAATCTGGCTGGTTCTCACCGCCACTGAATCCGGCGGAAGCTCTTATACAGCTGAAACCTCTTTTCTCATTTATAAATAGGGAGCTGCATGAAACTCTTTTTCAGACATCTTAAACAGAGCGCCCTTCTTCTGTCTTCTTTTATTCTGGTTGTCGCTTTTCAAAATTGCGGCAAGGCCGGTTTTGACTCGGCCTCCTCAGATGACACCGAAACCGTGACCGATGCTGATGGCGATGAGGTCTCTTCAGATCTGGTTTTAAAATACGGCTCGAGCAAGGCTTTGTTAGTGCATAACATTCCTTTTGCTTTCACCACAACCTTCGACACCATTTCTTATAACTCCTGCGCAGACTCAAAGTTAAGTGGACAGACGGCCTATTACTCCCTGAAAGCCGGAGCCTATTCCAATAGTGGGGTGAGTTTAAATTCAGATTTTTTTGATTATATGAATACCAACTTCAAGCCCGTCTATCCCGAAACCGCCCTCTCCAGCCTGGTACTGAAAGAGTATCTCGATGACTCTCCTCAAAATGCAGGTGCCATTGCCACCATGGCCATTCGCAAACCAGCGAGTCTGGCGGTTGTCTACACTCAGAATTCGTCTGTGACTTTGGAAAGTGATGTGATCTCCATGGTGGATTCCCTGACAGATCCCTTGATTTCAGAATCCTTTATCACCCAAGGGACCACCGCTCGCTATTTCCCCTTTTCCAGTCAGTCTAAAACAGTGGAAGCGGTGATGCGCTTTAATACCAGTGAGGCTCTTCAAGATGAGTACCGCGAATATCTGAGCGCCTCAGCAGCAGTTTTAACTTTGTCCTATTTACCTCAGACTTATACAACAGCTGCGGAATTAAGAAGCGCTAGCACTGTCACCTCCCCTTCCGTTGCCTATGGTCGAGGTTATAAATTGAGTTTTGCTCCCGCAGTGCCGACGTCAGGGGCGACACCTTACTCTTCCAATCCCAACAACAGTTTGGATTCAGTGATTGAGTATGACTTATCCGGAGCCGTCAGCACCAAAACCACTTGGGATTGCTCACGCAAATACAAAGTGGTCTTAGCCGAAGATGCCGCCACCACAACCAGCGGAGGTTATTGCCCTCGCCATACCTGGAGTGAGCTCAGCAATGCCAGCATTCGCAGTGAAATGGAAATTGTTCGGCGGGTCCTGCCCGCCAATCAATGGGAAGTGAACGTCAGCTATGGCTGCGTCTATCCCACGGGCAGCGTGTCCTGTTATGACGAGGAGAAAATTCTCAACACCGAGACCACATCCGATACGACAGATTATTATCCCATTGTCGAATACGATTTAACTCAGCCCTGCTTTCGCGAGAATGGCAACAACGCCGAACCCAGTCGCTGTCTCCAGTATGTCACCATCTGCACTCGGCCTTGAGGCGTTATTGTAAAGTCTTCGAGAGTCTGACAACATCGGTACTCGAGATAGTTTTCAAAAGCTCTACGGAAAGACAGTTCTAAGGATAGCAAACTAAAAAATGTTCTTTTTGTACTAAGACACTCAATTGTTATTTGACGAGACGGCCTCCTTGTTTTTATATTTTTTTCATCTCTCCTTCAACAATTCAACAACAGGAGCCTTACTCAAAAATGAGAGTCCGCCTTCTCAGTGTTCTTTTTCTGATGTTTTTCGTAGCTGTAGGGTGCGGGCCCCTGCAACGCAATTCTCCTTTTTCTGAACAGACCATTTCCACTGCTCACCGCCTCAATTCTCTCAATATCGAGCAGTTGCTCCGACGAGATCAGACACCTCAGGATATTTACATGGGTCTGTTGAGTGATTCACATCAAAATTATGATGATCTCGAGTATGCGATTGAGGGTATCAACTCAAAGACCCATGATTTTGTCGCTCACTTAGGGGACTTTACAAATCAGGGTTATAATATTGAGTATGATCTCTTTCTTTTCAGAATTAAAAATCTAGGTGTGCCCTTTGTCACTGTGCTGGGCAATCACGACACTCTGGTCAAAGGCAAATCTCTTTACCAGAGAATTTTTGGTAATTTTAATGAGTCCTTTGACTATCGTGGCTATCGCTTTATCATCCTTAATAACAATCGTCTGGATTTTTACTCTACAGGTGGCGTCGATTGGACGTGGCTTCGACAGAATGTGCAATCCAGCACCCTGCCTATCGTGATCATGCATCACATCAACCCTGACAATAAGGAGTATTTCGCGGATGAAGATCGTCAGACTTTTTGGAATATTGTTTCCGGCAGTCGCACTCGCCTGGTTCTGCATGGCCATCAACATATCTGGATTACAGATTACACCAATGGTGTTCTTCGCCACCAGGTGAATCGCACCGAAGGCGGTCGCTGGAGCCGCGTTCTCTTACAAACCAACTCTATTTCCATTGAACGATGCACGCGAATGGCCTGTAGCAATGATACGACGCAAGCTTTTCCTTAACGCTCTTTTCATTTGCCTTGTGCCGTTCACCGCACGCGCGGAGTGGGGTGTTGTGCTCGGCCTCAGTGGTTATCTGGGCAGCTACTACGCGGGAGCTTCTTTTCTCTCGGAAAATGAACGCCACAATGTGGACATCACCCTGGGGGTTTCACCTGGTATTATCGACGAAGAAGTGTATCAAATCGGTGCTCGCTATGTGTATTCGCCTTTTGAATATCAATTCGAGCGCTTTCCTCTGAAAACCAATATTCTCAGTTTTGGTATTCTCGTTACAAGATGCCTTTGCGATGACACCTTTGTACAAAATTTAAGTATCTACCCTGAGCATAATTATTATGATGAGACAGCCTATCGCTTCGGTTTGGTTCTCGAGCACAATCTCAAATGGGAGAGCTTCACCTTTTTCTTCAATTGGGTGCTGTTGGATCAAATCGCCATTGCCTCTTATAACAATCCACACATCCGCCAAAGGCCCCTGGATTTTTGGTCCGCAGGCCTGGGAATTCGCTTTTATCCGGATTTTTAAAGGACACGGCCTCTAGGAGACTTTGTTAAGGCTCTGAACATATGGCAACTCAATCACAAAGCGTGTATGAGAACAATGAGCATCGTAATAGAATCGGCCGTTGTGGGCTCCAATGATGCCGTTGGAAATACTCAGCCCCAAGCCTGTCCCCCTGTGCACCTCTTTGGTGGTATAAAAAGGCTCCATGACTTTCTCCGCAACCTCCCGGGGAAGACCTTGACCGCTGTCAGTGATAGACAGAACAAGACCGTGCTCTTCTGTCGTACAGTGAATCTCAATCCATCTCTCGTCGAGAGTCGCCACCGCATCCACGGCATTGGTGATCACATTTAAGAGCACTTGAGAAATCTCCACGGGTCGACATTCGAGATTGGAGGAGAAATCGCCAGTGAGAGCCAAGCGGATGTCATGAGATTTAATATACTCTTCACACAAATCCATGGTCTCCGTCAGGATTTGACGGAGAGAGGTCCAGGTCATGGGCTCACCCTCTTGCGTGCGCGAGAAGGACTTCAAGCCCTTGATGATCTTCACGATGCGTGAGATGGTATCACGCATTTGCACAACATCGCCCTCGAGAATGGAGAGGTTCATTTCACCTTTCTTCAGTCTCTTTTGAATCAAAGCCATCTTGCCGTCGATAATCGCCAGAGGATTATTGATCTCATGAGCAATCCCTGCCGCCATCACTCCGAGCGAAGACATCTTCGCTGACTGGACCAGTTGCTGCTGCTGATTGACGATGATTTGCAACTGCGTTTGCAATTCTTTATTCAGATTCTGATTGTTGGCATTCATCTGTCTCATTTCAAAAAGAGCCAGAATTTGCCGAGATAAAGACCAAAGAGCATCCACTTGCGGTTCATCGAGACGGCGGGGCTGACGATCAATCACGCACAGAGTTCCCACACCATGCCCCTCCGGAGAGATCAGAGGAATCGCAGCATAAAAACGAATCAAAGGCCCCTCTGTGACCAAGATGTTGTCGGAAAAACGCGGGTCTTCCAAAGCGTTAGGAACTTCAAAAAAATCAGTGCCATGAATGGCATGATCGCAAAAAGAAATCTCTCTGGGAGTTTCACTGGCAGTGATGCCATGATGCGATTTGAACCTCTGCCGATTCGCATCCACCAAGCTCACCAGGGAAATCGGTGTATTGCAAATGGACGAAGCCAAGCGAGTGATATCGTCAAATGACACTTCCGGAGGCGTGTCGAGAATCTTGTAGCTTAGCAGAGTTTGTAATCTTGCATGCTCGTTGGAATGAGGAGGTGCTTTTGCCATATACATACTTTGCTTTATCCAACAAAAACTCGACAAGTCCAGCTGGACTCTTATCAAAATAACGTGAAGTTTTATTATTTAAATGAGCTCTTGATTAGACCTTTGTCTTTATGAACTCATCTCTTTCTCGCAGAGCCAAAGTAGAGTTTCTCTTTCCCTGGAAGCCCTCCCGGACTTTCACCGCAAAGCCCTCTCTTGCCAAGGCCCGCTTGAGAGTGCCGCGACAAGCATAGGTCGAGAGCACACAGTAAGCAGGCTCCGCATAGAGGCGCAAAAATTCGCAGAGAAATTCTTCTTCCCACAGGTGAGGAGATGTTTTGGAACTGAAGGCATCATAGAGAATACAGTGCGCTGAAGAGCCCCTCTGCGGGGACAGGTCTGAATTCAAAGCCCCCTGCAAAGAAGACAACTCAGGAAAGTGTCCTCGCAAAAACTCGCGGATTTCAAACGGATTCAAAGAAGTTCCCTGCAAAACATGCTCTGCAACCAGATCATAGGTTTTGGCAACTTCTGTTTGGAGCGACTCTCTGTTTTCAAACAGCCAGGCGTGAAAAAAATGCCGCAGCTCAGGAACGCTTTCATAGCTGGTAATACGAGCCACCGCCTTCTGAGCTAACAGCGACTCACGCGCGATCACCATCTCGATATAACCCAAGCCTAATCCCACGATCAAAAAAGACGGCTGCTTTTGTCGCTGCAAAACCTCACGAATGGGCTCACCATAGATCAGAAGGGTTTCCGCGCAGGCGCCACCGGAATGATGCATGGACTCGCCTCGCTCTTTGTGCGCCTCAACTGGCTGGAGGATACGCAGGCTAGGACTTTGATCCCCCGTGATTTCTATTTCAAACCCAATATCATGCCATGACTTCATTCATTGACTTCCCGCAAAAGCGACTTATAAAGAGACCCTATGGAAAAAGGTTGGCTGGGACTTCCCTATCACACAATCAGCGAGCACTACAACAAACTCTTTGGCGAGAAGGTCTACAAGATTCCGGTCTCTGTCGTGGATGACTGCCCTAATCGTCGTGGTTTGAAGGGCATGCAAACCTGTGTCTTTTGCGATGTCTGGGGCTCAGCGGCCAATGCTGAAAGTCTGTCGATGGAATTGCGAGCACAGATTGAAAAATATGAGGCGGCGATTCGCCGTCGTTACAAAGCTCAGGCTTTTCTCATTTACTTTCAAGCTTATACCAATACTTTCACCAAGGTTTCAGCTCTTCGTCATAATTTTGCTGTGGCTCTTTCCTATCCGGGTGTGAAGGGCTTCACCGTCGGCACGCGACCGGACTGTCTGTCCAAAGCGGTTTTGGATCTGTGGCGCGAGTACCATGAAAAATCTTTTGTCGCCGTGGAGTTGGGTGTCCAGAGTTTTTTCAATGATCAGCTGGAGTTCATGCGCCGAGGACATACAGCAGAGGCCTCAATCGAAGCTGTGCACAAAATTGCCGAACAGACGCCTGTGGATTTAGGAATTCATCTGATCTTTGGCAATCCCGGAGAAACAGACGAACATATTGTTGAGACCGCACGAATCGTGAACACCCTGCCGATCACCAATGTGAAACTTCACAATCTCCATGTTCTGAAAAGCACCCCTCTCGAGGAGATGCATCGCCAAGGAGCCTTCGTCCCTATTGATCGCGAGACCTATGCTCATCGTGTAGAGCTGTTCCTCCAGCATCTTTCTCCGCGCTTTGCCATGCATCGCTTGGCCGCCTATTCTTCGCGTTGGGATGAACTCATAGCACCTGAGTGGACAAAGGATAAAATGGGCACGCATCAGTACATCATTGATCAGCTGCGAGCGCGCAAATCCTATCAATCACAGCTCTACACCGCGACTACAGACCACGAAAAACAGATGCAGGCCTTTCTTCGGGACAAATCAGTGCCAACTTTTTGCACAATTTAAGATTCTGTAAGAAGGCGACAGGAAAAATCTCACTGAAAACAGCCGAAAACAGACTTTCATAACTAGACTTTGGTTTTAAGAGGTAAAATGACAAGTTCATGCTTCTTTTCTTTGCAACCATTTTAAGTCAAGCAGATCACCGCATGTGCTTAATTGATGAGCAACGTCACAAAAAAGTTGGCGTTATAAAAAAATATTCTTGAAAGTTCTGAGAAAGAATTACACAGTGAAAAAAGAGATCGATACCCGCCTTATTGACGAGGCATCCATAAACACCCCCTAGATATAGGGGATGGACAAGGGGATAAGCTAAGGATTAGCCGCTCTATCTCGAATCAATCATAGACATTTTTAAGGACCACGGTCTGACTTTATTATGAGGGTTTTAAAGTCGGGGCGGGGATTTTTTGCCCCAAGGGAACGGGGCAGAGGGGATGCATCATGTTGGAAACAACAGCTCACATTATGAGAGTAACAAAGAGGGATGGCACATTGGAGCCGGTCGACGTCACGAAGATCGTCGAGCGCGTGACTCGCAATTGTCAGGGTTTGACTCAAGTGGACCCACTGCGCGTAGCAACAAAGGCCATCAGTGGTCTGTACGATGGCGCGACAACAAAAGAGCTGGATAATCTCTGTATTCAGACAGCTTCTCTTTTGATCGGTGAAGAGCCTGAGTACTCTCGCCTCGCCGCTCGTCTTCTTTCTACTTATATAGACGAAGAAGTTCGTTCACAAAAAATTCAATCTTTTGCTGATTCTGTGGCCTTTGGTCACTCTGCAGGCTTGTTGTCCGAAGAGACTTATAAATTTGTTGAGACCAACAAGGCGGCGCTGTGCGCGGCGATTGAGCCTTATCGCACGGATCGCTTTGAGTATTTCGGATTAAGAACAGTCTATGACCGTTATCTTTTGAAGAATCCCACCTCTCGTCAGGTTTTTGAGACTCCTCAATACTTCTTTATGCGTGTAGCCTGCGGTTTGGCGCAGACAGTTGAGGAAGCGGTGGATTTTTATCGCCTGATCTCTTCTCATGATTACATGGCTTCCACACCGACTCTTTTCAACTCGGGAACCACCCGTCCACAAATGTCTTCTTGCTATTTGTTGGACTCTCCAGAGGACGATCTGCGTGCGATCTATGAGAAATACACAGACATCGCTCTGTTATCCAAGTTCGCAGGCGGCATTGGCGTGGCCTACTCTCGCGTGCGTTCACGCGGTTCTTTGATCAAGGGTACAAATGGTCACTCTAACGGCATTATTCCTTGGCTGAAAACTTTAGACTCCTCTGTCGCAGCCGTCAATCAAGGTGGTAAACGCAAAGGCGCTGCCTGCATTTATCTCGAGACATGGCATGCTGATATCGAGGAGTTCCTCGAGTTGCGTGACAACACCGGTGATGAGGCAAAGCGCACTCACAATCTGAACTTGGCCAACTGGGTTCCAGATCTTTTCATGAAACGCGTGGAAGCTGATGCCATGTGGTCTTTGTTCGACCCTCGCACTGTTCCGCATTTAGTAGACACTTACGGCCCTGAGTTTGAAGCCGCCTATGTCGCTGCTGAAGAGAAAAATCTCTTCATGAAACAAATTAAAGCCCGGGATCTGTATGCACGCATGATGAAGACCTTGGCACAAACAGGCAATGGCTGGATGACATTCAAAGATGCCTCCAACCTTAAAGCCAACCAAACAGGTGAAGCTGGCAACGTGATTCATCTCTCCAATCTGTGCACAGAGATTTTGGAAGTCACTTCCAATAAAGAGACCGCCGTTTGCAACCTCGGTTCAGTCAATCTCGGACGCCACATTGAGAATGGTCAATTCAACTTTGAGAAGTTGGCTCGCACCGTACGCACGGCTGTGAAATACCTGGATCGTGTTGTGGATATCAACTTCTACCCTATCCAAAGCGCCTTGGACTCCAACCACAAATGGCGTCCTGTCGGCTTAGGTGTTATGGGCTTGCAAGATGCTCTCTTCCAATTGAAATTGCCTTTTGATTCACAACAAGCTCGTGATCTTTCGGCACAAATTCAAGAAGAGATCTACTACAATGCTCTTTTGACCTCTTGTGAACTGGCGGAAAAAGCGGGATCACATGGGGCTTACGAACAAACCAAAGCGGCCAAAGGACTTTTGCAATACGATCTGTGGGGCGTAACACCTTCTCAGCCAGAGCGCTTTGCCAAACTGAAAGAGCGTATCAAAAAGCATGGCCTGAGAAACTCTCTGTTGATCGCCATCGCGCCGACAGCCACTATTGCTTCCATCGTAGGTTGCTATGAGGCTATCGAGCCACAGGTTTCCAACTTGTTTAAACGCGAAACTCTTTCTGGAGAGTTCATGCAGATCAACCGCTATCTCGTTGCGGACCTTAAATCTTTGGGACTGTGGAACGAAGACTTGCGCAATGAAATCAAATTGAATGATGGTTCCATCCAAGAAGTGACGGCGATTCCGCCTCAACTCAAAGAACTCTATCGCACTGTTTGGGAAGTGCCGATGAAGTCTTTGATTGATATGGCAGCAGACCGTGGTGCTTACATTGATCAGGCTCAATCTTTGAATCTGTTCATGGAAAGCCCGACTATCGGGAAGGTTTCCTCCATGTATATGTATGCGTGGAAGAAAGGTATTAAAACCACCTACTATCTGCGTTCACGACCTGCGACCAAAATCGCGAAAACAACCGTGCGAAGTTCTTCTTCCTCTTTAGCAGCCTCCTCTGTGGAAGCGAGTGGCCCCGTCACCATGGCCCCGACGGAAACTGCAGAAGCTTCAGCTCAAGAGAAAAAAACTTACACTGACTCAGAAGCCCTGGCTTGTTCTTTAGAGAATCCAGAAGCTTGTGAGGCCTGCCAATAGCGCCTTCGGGCGCTCTATTACATCTTGGAGAATTTTATGATTTTAGATCCTGGTTTTGATTTAACTTTACGCCCTATGAAATACCCCATTTTCTACGAAATGTATAAAAACGGTATTAAAAACACTTGGACTGTGGAAGAAGTTGATTTTTCTACAGATGTTGTGGACCTGCACACCAAATTGACTCCGGCTGAGAGACATTTGATTTCTCGCCTGGTGGCTTTCTTTGCAACAGGGGATTCCATTGTCGGCAACAACCTCGTGCTCAACCTCTACAAACATGTGAACTCTCCTGAAGGACGCATGTACCTCTCCCGTCAGCTTTATGAAGAGGCTTTGCACGTTCAGTTCTACCTCACCCTGCTCGACACTTACATCCCCAATCCTGACGAAAGAGCCGAAGCTTTTGCTGCGATTGACAATATTCCGTCTATCAAAAAGAAAGCGGATTTCTGCTTTAAATGGATCGACTCCATCAATGAGCTCGACACTTTACGCAGCAAAGAAGACCGTCGTCGCTTCGTGATGAATATGATCTGCTTTGCAACCTGCGTGGAAGGTCTGTTCTTCTATGCCGCCTTTGCTTACGTCTACTTCCTGCGCTCAAAAGGTCTCTTGGCCGGTCTGGCATCTGGTACCAACTGGGTGTTCCGCGATGAATCCATGCATATGGCCTTCGCTTTGGAAGTGATCAAAACAGCTCGTAAAGAGGAACCAGATCTGTTCAACTCACAGATGGAAGACATGGTCACGCAAATGCTTGAAGATGCCATCGAATGTGAAATGGAATTCGCGCACGATGTTCTGCAATTGGGCGTTGCAGGCCTTTCTGCGAAAGATATGCGCCAATACCTCGAGTATTGCGCGGATCAACGCTTGGAAAGCTTGAACATCGCTCCTCGCTACAATGTTAAAAATCCTTTTGCCTTCATGGAATTGCAAGATATGCAAGAGCTGGCGAACTTCTTTGAAAGACGTGTGTCCGCTTACCAAGTGGGCGTCAGCGGCGCTGTCGCTTTTGACGAGACCTTCTAAGACATTCTGTGAAGGGCTCGGTTCTTTGGACACTTTTTTTCTTGTTTTGTATGGGGGTGGGATTTCTACACGGAGTCCTGCCCCAAGGTCTTTCTCGCAGCTATTTTTTCACACCGACAAAAATACAGGTTCTGACAACGGATGAAATCCTCTTCCCCCAAGAGTTGCGAGCAGCTTTGGAAGAAGAGCACAATGTTAAATTTTCTGTCACAGTGACCAGGGATTGGGAAACCTTCCTCGCCAATGCTGTTTCCAGCCCCTCCGTGGATCTTTTGTTTTTTCCTTCTTTCTGGGCTCAGACACTTCAACAGCAAAATCTTTTAAGTGATATTTCTGAACTCAGCACAGAGCTGCCCAATCGCGTTGCTTCTGATTTTTTAGGTTTCAAAGGCGGCCAGCGGAATTTTTTCTTTTTTCCTTTTTATTGGCTTAAGACGGGCATTATTCCCTCTTCCAATCAAGAGAGCTTTTTAGACTTTATAAAATCCAAAAATAAAAGCACACTTTTTCTCCTGGCCGATGAGGATCTTTTACTGAAGCACTTCCAAGAGTGGAAATCCCAAGGACTTTGGGAGCAGATCGCCCAAAAGAAAATCCTGACTCTGCAATTGGAGTCCCTGCGCAAAGAAGTTTTATCTCCCAACAGTGCCTCTGAAGTTCCTGTTATAGAAAATCTGCCCAATGAATTTCCTCGCTCGGGAGCTCTTCTTATCTGGGGAGCTGCGATTCCTCACCACGCCTCACAGAAACAGCTCAGCCTGGAGATTTTAACCACTCTCTCCTCCCCTCTTTACCAAGAAAAAACTCTGCTGAAAACGCCTTTTAACTCTGCGCTCTCCACGGTGACGGGCAATCAGATTCCTCTTCACAGGCGGGCAGACCATATCCGCAACTTGCAGCTCACCCATACTTTGATTATTGAACGCAAGGAGCAGGATGCTCGGTTGAAACTTAAGACTGAGTTTAATTTTGCTCTTTAGTTCTTGTTCTGTTTTGAATGCTTTGGTGATGTTATTGTATCAAAGAAGTCAGTTAGGGAGACTTCCCCTTTAATCTGAACAAGCTTATATTGTTAACTGCTGCTTTAGAAATAGTAGATTGTATGAATAAAGAGGTCGGCTTTTTACCTAAGTTTGTTCCCACTCTTAAAATCACCCACTTATCCTCCACCAGAGATATCAACCGCAAGTATACACCTAAACCAGGACCTCCGGCGCGCATGGATGCGCGCGACCGCCAAAGGCGGTCAAGACAGCCGGTTGAGCCCGGATGGCGTGTCCTGGTTTAGGTGTATACTTGCGGTTGATATCGTCCCCGGAAAAAAAGAGGACCCAGATTTACTTACGAAGAACAATACTGCTAGCACCCTGCACATCATTCACAACAATCTGGTTGTTAGCATCATAAGCCTGCAACATAAGCCGGATCGTATGATTCCCACTGGCAAAGTTAAATGAATTGATCGCCAAATTAAAGCGTCCATTCTTACAGCTCGCTACCGCCGCCGCGGGCGATACCGAAGGGTTGAGATCCACGATGTCCACCTGCGCTCCGCCACTCGTAGCAATGATGTTGTGAGAAGGATAGGTCGACGTATAACACTCACCTGAGATTTCAACCTTCGTCACCCCAGTTCCACTGACAGAGGTGTTGTATGCTTTCAAATAGAGCTCTTCTGATTTCGGGGTTTTATCAACAGCATGAAGGGACGCATCGTCTTTTTGATCTGTGAGAAGAGAATTGCCATCAACGGGAGTGCACGCTGAGAAAAGCAAAGAAAAGCCAGCAAAAAGAAGCCCTGCTTTTAGATTCGACAAAGATTCCATAAATCCCCCTCATTTCAGGATAATGGAGGGAGTATTGAAGCGAAAGTTTTTTTCTAAGACGGCTCATTTTGAAACAAGCCGTCTTATGAAGACTCAACAAAAGATCAGAGAGAAGAGTTGCCCTCTTCCTCATCAATATCATCCGCCTCACCTAAGAAAGGCAGCGAATCCTCAGAGGCTTCATCCAGATCTTCGTCCTGATCAAAAGCTGCGATCGCCTCGGTCATTTCCTCAGAGAGCTCTTCACCCTCTTCAGACAGGCTCAAGCCCTCCAGGGAGGACTCGTCCTCGGAGAGAGCTGCCATCTCATCTTGAGCCGCAGATTCCAAAGCCCCGTCCACAACAGAAGACGCTTCTTTATTTCCGCCCATGAAGGCTTTCTTCTTTTCACTCGCTAGAGCCACCAACGTGGTTCCAGCAGCCAAAGCTTCGTCGTATTTCTTCAACCAGTTCGCATCACGAGTGGACACAGGCTCTCCGAAAGCCAAAGCATCGCGGATATTCTGTGCTCTTTCCAGATCGCGCTTTTCCGCCTGACGTTGTTTTTCTTCTTCAAAGAAGTTTGTAGTCGTGGAGATGTCTTCCAGTTGCTCCTGGATCTTCATCAACTCTTCCTCACCTTGAGAGTAAGAGCCCGCAAAAGTTGCAGACATGGAGTCCGTGATGGAAGCCAGCGTTGGTTTTTCCTCGGCCTGCTGCTCGTCCATCCCTTCCGGCAAAAGTTCATCGATCTGAGATAGAGTTGGCAGCTCTTTCAAGCTTCTCAAGCCAAAGATCTCCAAAAATTTACGAGTGGTTCCATATTGCATAGGACGACCTGGCAACTCAGATTTCCCTTCAAAGCACACCAGATTTTTTTCCATCAAAGCCCGCAACAAGTGCCCCGACTCCACACCGCGGATCTCGTCCACTTCATTTTTCACCACAGGCTGCTTATAAGCCACGATCGATAAAACTTCCAAAGCAGGACCTGACAACTTGAACTGTCGAGCCTTCAAAGTGCGCTTTAAAAATTCCATATTGTCGATCTTGGTACGCAGCTGATATCCCCCCGGAACTTCCTCCAAAGTGACGCCACGACGGCCTCCCGCATACTCCACGGCCAACTGATCCAAGACACGGCGAATTTTATCACCACGCACATTTGTGCCTTTAAAAAGCATTTTCAAAGAAGCCAGACTCACTGGGCGATCACTGGCAAACAGAACGCTCTCAACGATACTTTCAAGCTGCTATTCTTCATCGAATTCAACTTCTTCAATTTCCGCTGAATCAAAATCATCCAATTCTGTTCCCGCAACGGAGATCTCTTCCTGCGGAGCCTCTTCCACAGCTTCCTCGCCCTCTGGCAAGAACCCCTCAGACTCCTCTTCCTCCTGCAAAAAGATGGAAGCTTCTGTTTCAACGCCTTCCTCTTGCCAAGTCTCTTCTGAGTCTGTCGTTGTTTCCTCTACAGAATCCTCTAGCATTAAATCATCTTTTTCCTCAGCCATGATCCCCTCTAAACAATTCATTTTCCGCTGCTAATATTTCATCATCTGTTGCAATTTCGTCGGACGATGCCAGGTCGTTCTGAATCGATTCTTCGAGACTGAGCTGAACCTCGCCTCCCGCACTTTCACGGTCTTCAGCATCTT
>JBCECD010000013.1:0-12932 GCA_039206745.1 Bdellovibrio sp.
ACTCCGAACCCCTCCACCACGAAGTAAAAACTCTTTCACGTGCGAAGACAATTCCAGGCCATCAATTTTGTATTTCGTCAGAGGTCCCTTCATCTCCAAGGGACCTTTTTTCAGCCACAGGGAAAAACCATTGGGCACTTCATCATAGGGATCATCCGCATACAATCTCTCGAGTTGGGATTCAGATATTCTCTCGTTGCGGAAAAAACCAAAAGGCCCCTCGATATCTTCAGCCGGCCACACTCCCAATTTAGAAGAGACATCCACCAAAGTCGTTTTGATTCCCTCTTGCGCTAATGCCGCCGCCAACCAATGGCCCCGTCCAAAAGCCGAAATCAAAATAACCGGACTTCCCAACTCCATCTTTGAACAGCCTTCCTGTGATAACTTGGATAATTGAAATGACTGAATAATTAGAAATTTTCACCTCTCCAAAGTCAAAGGCGCGCACCGCATCCAAGAGAGTGACAGAGAGAAGTGCCTCAATTTGGAACAAATTTAAGGATCCTCGACCGGTTTTAATACTTTTTTTTGAAGTTTTACCTGTTTTGATTCGATAATAATCCTAGGGGGAATTCGTGAAAACCACAGCATCATTTTATCGACCTCTTCTTCTGGCGTTTTTGCTGGCTCTCAACCTTTTTGCCCTTTCACCGGCGCACGCCCAAGTCGATCCGGATGAGGCCTATGACCCCTTCACCGATTACAGTGAGTTCGACCAAGAATCTGACGAGGAAGCTGATATCAACTTCTTCCGCAACGGCCGCTTCTTCACTGTTGGTTTGGCAGCAGGAACCCGTGGCTTTACCGGCAACTTTGCTGATGCTTACGGCAGCGCTCCGACCTTTGGCCTTTTTCTGTCTTACTTTTTTGATTTGCGCTTAGCCCTGTCTCTGGGATTTCAAACAGGCGATCACGCCGTCAACTTCACTGTGAACAATCACGCCAAGACCTACACCGGAAATGTTTCTTTAACCTCTGTGAACTTTGACTTGAAATATTACCTGAATACCCAAAACGTCACACGCGGCTTAGCTGATCTGAATCCTTACTTAATCGGGGGATTGGGGCAGTTCTATCGCACTTATACAATTGCAGGCCTTGACGGTTACAGCCGCGACTCCACAATGGGAGTCGATCTCGGTGCCGGTTTAGAAATCCCGCTGATGAGAAAGAAGGCCTATCTCGGCATTCAAGGAACCTATCACTATGTGAATTTCAGCGACGAGAACAAGTCCTATGTCGATGGAACAGAAAAACTGGATCGCAACCTGGAAGGTGACTTTTATAACTTTCTCGTGATCCTGGGAATGAACTTCTAGTCAGCTCAAGAAAATTTTAAAAATTAAATTAGTAAATCCAGCAACTGCATCAATAACCCCAATACAATCACTCCGGGCGCAATCCACTGCAAGATGAAGCGCCACTGTGGATACATGATATGACTGACCAAGGTGTCCTTATCAATAAAGCTCTGCTGTTTTTCCTGCTCCGAAACCCCACGATTGTATGCGAGCAATACGCCCAGAGCCACCATCGGCAAAAACCAATTGATCAAAAGAGAATCCAAAGCCTCAATCAGAGAGCGCCCCCAGGGCCGAATATCCTGAAAAACCGAGCTCGACAAGGCGGGCAGAATTGTCAGAAATAAAGCGGCCAGACCTGAGTACCAAGTCGCACGCCCCCGCTCCATTTTCTTTTCCACATCCACCCAATTGGAAACAACAACTTCGAGCAGCCCAATACTGGCATTGAGTGCCGCCATATAAAGGCAGGCAAAAAAAGCCAAGCCAAAAAGAGTCCCACCCCGAATGCCCAACAAGTAGCGCGGCAACACCTCAAACATCAATGCCGGATCTGTCAATGGCACATTAGAAGCTTGAAAAGCCACCGGAAAAATCATCACCACCGCCACCAAAGACACCACCGTGTCCACTCCTGTCACACGAAAACCTGCGGTGGGAGCATGATCCTCTTCACGCATGTACGAGCCGAACGTGACAATCGTGCCAAAACCGACGGAGAGAGTGAAAAACACATGCCCTAAGGCGTGATTCAAAGATGACCACGTGAGTTTGGAAAAATCAGGATAAAATAAAAATCGCAAAACTTCCGGCGTCGACGGCAGCGAGAAAGAGCGCATCAGAAGGACTATCACCAACGCCGCAAACAAAGGCATGGTGTAGCTAATCCACTTTTCCAAGCCCTCTTGCACCCCCTTCACCACAACTACAACCGTGATCAGTAAATGCGCGCTGGCCAACATCAATTGCAGCCATCCATTCGACATCAAGGCTTCGAGATTGGTCTTAGCGGTCACAGCCTCCGGAGGACTGAATAAAGAAATCAAAAACTGCGTGAGAAAATGCAGCACCCAACCACTGATCACCGCATAATAAGAAAGGACGACAATCGTGAGCAAAACCGCCCAGCGTCCCACCCAACGAAAGCCTCGCCAGGATTTGGCACTCAACTGTTGAGTCGCCACCATCACTGAGCGACGACTGCTCTTTCCCAACATCAGCTCAGCGATGAGCATGGGCGCTCCAATCGCCAAAGCCATAAAAACATAGAGCAAGATAAAGGCGCCGCCGCCATTTTCCCCCACAACGTAGGGGAAACGCCATAGATTTCCCAGACCACAGGCCGAGCCGATGGCCAGCAAGTAAAATCCAAACCGCGTGCGCCAAGATCCCCTTTTAGCCATTGTCTCCGCCTCGACGAGATTTCATACAGAAAATACGCAAAGGCGTGCCATGCAGATCCCAACGCTCCTTGATATTTTTAATCAAGAATCGACGATAAGAATTGGTCACTCCATCAGGATGATTCGCAAAAGCAATAAACGCCGGAGGCCGCTGGAAGGTCTGAGTTAAATAATAGAACTTCACATTGGTTGTACCCCAAACCGGAGCCGGGGCTTTCCGGATTGTCTCAAAGAAGAAGTCATTGAGTTCCGCCGTGGGCACACGGAAAGTCAATTGATCCGAAACCTTTTCGATCATCGCAAACAAGTCATCAATCCCCTGCCCCGTCTTCGCACTGGTGAACACCACATTGACATCCTGGAAGAAGTGGAACGTGCGCTCAACCTGCTCGCGGAAAGTCTTGCGATACTCCGGCACCTCACGACCACCAAGATCCGATTTGTTCGCCACTAGGATCACACCTTTGTGATCCTCTAAAATCGCCTGCATGATCCGCGCATCCTGATCTGTAGGACCCATCGTCCCATCCACCATCAACAAAACGAGATCCGCCCGACGAATGGCTTCCTGTGATTTGAAAGCAGAGATGATTTCAAGATCCTCTTCGCGTTTGGCTGATTTACGCAAACCCGCCGTGTCCACCAAGGTGTACTTTTTTTGATTGTAAATAAAGGGCGAGTCCACAGAGTCAATCGTCGTCCCCGCCACATCCGAAACGATCATTCGATTCGAACCCAGAATGGCATTGCAGATCGAGCTTTTGCCCACGTTGGGTTTCCCCACAATGGCGATATTCATCCCCTCTTTCACGGTTCCTGGATTTTCAGGAACTCTTTGAGTGATCCACTCCAAGATATCAGCCACACCCCGACGTTGCTCAAAAGAAGCGGAAATCATGTCCAGTCCGAATTCATAAAAATCCGATTTGGCAATCTCCTCTTCTGATACTTTATCCACCTTGTTGATCACCAGCAGGAACGGCTTTCCCGTCTGGCTGGCCACACGAATGATGTCCCGGTCTTCAGGCACCAAGCCCACACGACCGTCCATCACCGCCACAATCAAATCAACAGACTGCAAAAACTCCGTCACCTGTTCGCGAATCAGTTTAGAGAAGATATCACCAGCCTCAGTAATCCCTCCGGTATCAATCAGGTCAAACTGCTTGCCCCAGATATCCACAGGCTCAATGATGATATCCCGGGTGACACCGGCCTGGTCTTTAACAACCGCTTTACGCGAATCCGTAATAATATTAAAAAGAGTGGACTTGCCGACATTGGGACGACCGATGATCGCCACTTTCGGCGCAAACTCAGCCTTCTGATTCTGTTCCATATCCCAACTCCTTCATCATTCTTTTATTTTCAAACCATTCCGGCTTCGTATTGACGATCAGATCCAAAAAGATCTTCTCACCCATCAGTTTTTCTATTTCTTTCCGAGCTTCCGTGCCGATTTTTTTAATACTCTGAGCTTCTTTGCCAATCACAATGGCTTTGTGATTGTCTTTAGAAACCAAGATCTCCGCATGAATGCGCGGCACCGGCTCCGCGTTTTCATCAAATTTTATGATACGCACCGCAAGTGAATAAGGGATTTCCTGATGAAGATGCTCAAAGCACTTCTCACGAATCACTTCACTGGCCATGTCGCGGATATTCTCGTTGGTGAACAACTCCACATCATACAAAGGTGCTGGTGACTCAGGCAACAACTCCAGGAACTCAACCAAAAGAGCTTCCCGCTCTTCTGAATCATTCAGGGAGTCCTTCACTGAAATAGACAGAGCTTTGCCTTTGCGATCTTCAATCATGCGCTTGAGAATCAAAACACGATGAGCTTTTTCCTGAAGATCCGCTTTGGTGATCACACCGATCCACGGCTTGCCCGAGGCAACCACCATATCCAAAACTTTTTCCGCATTTTCCGGTTTATCTTCATCGACACTCAAAATCGCAATCAGAGCATCGGAACTCCCAATCACATCTTCCGCTTCCTTTGCCAGAAAACCATTCAAACCCTTGTCCGCTTTGATCAAACCTGGAGCATCGACAAAGACGATTTGTCCGGCATCATTGCTCCATATCCCTAAAATCCGACGGCGTGTCGTCTGCGGCTTGGCGGAGACAATGGACACCTTTTCATCCACGAGGAAGTTCATCAATGTGCTCTTCCCGGCATTGGGCTGACCAATCAACCCTAAAAATCCTGCTTTATATCCCATGTCCTGTTGTCTCCTTAATCTGATTTTCTCTGTTTCAAGGCGCTTTGTGCCGCCATTTGTTCCGCCGCTTTTTTACTGCGACCCTGTCCTTCGCCCCACACCGCTCCCTGCACTTTCACGCAGACATGAAATTCACGATTATGGGGAGGACCTTTTTCCTCCAGCAGTTCATAGCGAGGAGCCTCTTGCGAACTCTTTTGAACCACTTCCTGCAATCTTGTTTTATAATCCTTTTCAAAATCTTCCCCGACACAGACCTGCTGACAGATCTTCTCCATCTCCTGACGAAGAAAAGCGCGTGTTGCCGCAAAGCCGCCATCCAAATACAGAGCACCCACCAAAGCTTCGAAAGCCGAAGCGATCAAACGCGGCTTCTGCATTCCGCCTGTGAGAATCTCTCCTCGCCCCAGACGCAGATATTGATTCAATCCCAACGTCAACGCCAACTCGCACAGCACCTGTTCATTCACGATGCTGGCGCGCTTTTTTGACAATCCGCCTTCATGATCCTCGGGGAACTTCTCCAAGAGAAGCTCTCCGACCACCAAAGCCAAAACCGCGTCACCCAAAAACTCCAGCTTTTCGTTGTCGGCCAAACCATTCTTCAATTCATTGGCGTAGCTCTTGTGAGTGAGAGCCCGCAACAACAGTTCTTTGTCATGAAAGTCATAACCGATTCGCTGCTCGACTTCGATCATAGCAGCACCTCGCCGAACAGATGTCCTTCCATATGCTGCTTGTTGGAGTGATCATATCCTGTGATATGCACGTCCACTTCCTGTCCCGCCCAGTGCTCGAGAAAACTCTCTGCACCCACAACATCCACTGGCCAATAGTCATGACTCAGACCCTGCCCACCCTTGGCAGCATTTTTTAGAATCAAAACTTTCTTCTTTTGCCCCACTTGAGAGCGAGCTAAGAACTCGTATCTTTCCAGACTCAAAGCTCTTAAGCGCGCCGCCCGCTCCGCACGCACATGGGGGTACACACTCTCCGTCATTGCCGCAGCTCGCGTGCCCTGCCTTTCACTGTAGGGAAAGACGTGAATTTTACTCCAAGGGAGATCCTGCAAAGTACGATAAGTGTCTTGAAAATGTTCTTCTGTTTCCGTGGGAAAGCCCACGATCACATCCATACCGATAAAGGCCCCTGGCACTTTCTCCGCAATCGCCCGGAGTGAACGCTGCACATCCTGCTGAGTGTACTTTCTCTTCATGTGATGCAGAACTTCGGTGTTAGCACTCTGAATGCTCATGTGAAAATGGGGACACAGTCTCGCATCTTGGTATAAATCCAGCAGTCGATCCGAAACCTCAACAGGCTCCAAACTCGACAGACGAAAGCGCGGCATCTGCGTTCGCGCGAGAAGATTTTCGATAAGATCTTCCAGGACATATTTTTTTCCGCCGACTTCGTCCTCATAGTCTCCGATATGCACGCCCGTGAGAACAACCTCCCGTGTGCCTTCCTGATAAAGATCCTGAATCCGCTGGACCAGATCAGCCATCGCAATCGAACGACTCTTACCGCGAGCATAAGGAATAATACAATAAGTGCAAAAGCTGTTACAGCCATCTTGAATTTTTAAGAACGCCCGCGTGTGGCTCTTTTCAAAACCCCCACCGGCCTCCAAATCTTCTTTCTTAAAGATATTGGATTTAAAAACTTTTTCTTTTAATTCACCTCGAAAGTGCTTACTCAATAAATCCGGCAAAGAGCCCTTGTGCGAATTGGCCACAACCAGGTCAGCACCTGGTAAATTCGAAAAAGATCCGGTATCAACCTGAGCCGCGCAACCAGTCACCACCACCGTGCAGAAGGGATCTTTCACTTTCAGGCGACGGATGTAGCGCAAAGCCTCTTTCGTAGCCTCGGCTGTCACCGCACAAGTATTGAGGACATGCACCCGCGCACTTTGCTCTCCTGAAACAAAAGGAGCAAAACCGTGAGCGTTCAGATTTTTTTGAATCAACCCCGCATCATAGGTGTTCACTTTACAACCAAAAGTATGAACCTGGTATTTTATAGAGTGATCCATCCGCCCCCCACCAGCTCGCGATCCCGATAAAACACCGCCGCTTGACCGGGCGTCACAGCTCTTTGTGGTTGGGTGAACTTCAAGGTGAAGCCCTTATCACGGCGAAAGACCTGAGCCAGGCTGCCTTTATGCTGATAGCGAATTTTCACGTTGAGCACTTCTCCGTCTTGGATGTCTCCCAGCAATTGAGGATCCACAACATCCACTTCATGAGCAAAGAGATACTCTTCATCTCCCACCCACACCGTATTGGTGGCCGTGTCGATCTTGATCACAAAAAGTTTTTCGTGATGATCCATACCCAAACCTTTGCTTTGTCCGATCGTAAAGTGATGAATCCCCTCATGCATAGCCATGGTCTCACCGTGCGGATATCTCTTTAAAGGACCACGCTTCGCAGCCAGAACCGCTGCGGGAACCTGACTCTCGATAAAGTTTTGATAGCCCTGATTGCCGACAAAACAGATTCCTTGAGAATCTTTTTTCTTTGCCGTGATCAAACCACGGCTCTCTGAGTAAGCACGCACTTCAGGCTTGGTCATGCCTCCCACAGGGAATAACAGTTTTGGGACCAAAGCGGGATCAATAGTGAAAAGAAAATATGTCTGATCTTTCCAATCATCGGTTGAAGTGTGGATCGCCGCACGCCCGTGCTCATCATGCACGATGCGAGCGTAATGGCCCGTTGCCAGATAATCACACTCCAACTCCTGCATCTTCTTCACCAAATGATCGAACTTCAGATAGGTGTTGCAGTTCACGCAGGGAACCGGTGTTTGTCCTTCCATATAGGCTTTCAAAAAAGGATCAATAACAGCCGCGCGAAATTTAGCTTCGCAATTTAAAACATAAAAGGGAATGCTCAAACGGTCTGCCACCGCTCGCGCATCGTCCACATCTATACTTGAGCAACATGTGCCATGCCCCTCTTCGATATCGCAGGTGGAATAATCCCACACCTGCATAGTGGCACCAATGACCTCATAGCCTTGTTCGACCAACAGCGCAGCCGCGGCGGAACTGTCCACGCCTCCGCTCATGGCCACAAGGACCCTTCCTTTAGACATATTCTCTCTCTCCTTCGCTTGTTTGCAGAGAGCGCAATCTCTCCACAACCGTTTTCAAAGCTGCTACAAATCCTTCCACTTCAGACTCCGTTGTGTCCCAACCTAAACTGACACGCAAACTGTTTTGCGCTTCCGAACGACTCAAGCCCATCGCCAGCAACACCGGACTGGGCTCTGGGTTACCACTGGAGCAAGCAGCTCCCGTCGACACGGCATAGCCCTTGAGATCCAAAGACATCAACATCGTTTCCCCATCCGCTCCCGGCAAAACCAAAGAGCTGGTATTGGGCAGACGCTCACTCTCTCCCGCCGTGATCGAAACATTTTCGATCTCGCTGAGAATGCGCTTTTCCATATCATCGCGCAGGCGACGCAAACTCACCGCCTTTTCCGCAATCTGTGAAGCCCGGCGCGCCACCACGCCCAGACTGCCGATTCCCAAAGTGTTTTCAGTCCCACCCCGGCGATGGCGCTCCTGGCCTCCGCCATGAATCAGAGATAAAAAGGGACTGCCCTTTTTCACATACATAAAACCGGAGCCCTTCACGGAGTAAAATTTATGTCCCGAGAAGGAGGCAAAATCCACACCGAGTCGGCGCAAATCCACAGGAATTTTACCAAAGGCCTGAACCGCATCCGTGTGAAAGAGAGCTCCCTTTTCGTGAGCCCATTGCGCTAACTGCTCCACCGGAAACAGAGTTCCGGTTTCATTATTGGCCAACATCACAGACACCAAAGCGGTGTCTTCACTGAGATGTTGGCGATAAAACTCAATATCTATTTCGCCCCGACGATTGACAGGAATAAAATCGACTCTCGCCCCTTGCGAACGCAGAGACTCCATCGTCTTGATCACACTCGGATGCTCCACAGCTGAACACATAAAGTGTTTGCGCGTTGCCGAGAGCGCATCCCACACTCCCTTTAAAACGGTGTTGTTACTTTCACTACCACCCGAAGTGAAGACGACTTCCAAAGGAGTGATACCCACCGCTTCAGCCAAAACTTTTCGAGTTTCGCGAAGAATATTTTTAGGTCCTCGTCCCGCCCAATGAATCGAGCTGGCATTTCCCCAGGTTCTCGCCAATTCAGGCAAAACTTCCAGCACTTCCTGACAAACAGGGGTGGTGGCATTGTGATCGAGATAAGAGAAGACTTTGGTCGAGATCATAGGTTGGCGCAACCTATCACATTTCTTAAGTATTGAAAACTCTTATGATTATTTCTTAAATTCAGGGAAAAACTACAGGATTTCTCAGGTCGGCAAGGTCCTGGGCCAAATGGAGCTCAGGTTTTATGCTAAAACGCCGATAGGTCTCCTGATGAGTCATCCAATGTGGTTTGAACATTTTAAAGAGCAACTTCAAGGACTTACCGAATCCTTTCAACAAAGTGGTTCAAAGCTGAGTCTTTTGGCTTTTGCTTTAAAGAAAAACCACCTGACTTCAGAGGCCTATCTTGTTTGGGCCATGGCTCAGTATCAACTCCCGAGACTTCAGACACGATTTTTTACAGAAACTCCTCCTTCCCAGGAAATGTTCGCAAAGTGGGCGACCCATTATCCATGGTCTGTGGAGTGTCTGCCTGTGGCGGAGTGGGATGGCGCTCTCATCATTGCCTGTCTTCAACCGCCACAGGATTTTCCTTCGAATCCTCGCAGCATTCTCGTGCTCGCTGATTTGCCAAGCCTGGAATCTTATTGGGAACACCTTCATCCTAAAAAGAAAACAACCTCCACAGCCACCTCTCCAGCCAAACCTGTTTCTTTAGGCTCTGCCCCCGAGGGCATCGATCTATCTTTAGCAACGGCAACAACTCCGCTTTCCACTCCTGAGGCTTTTTCAGTGGAAAGTTTAGGAATTGAGAACAGCTCGGTTTCACAAGTCTCCCAAGGCTCTGGTGAGATTTCTGAAGACGGCGAGCTCTCTGAAAAATCCCATGTGTCGACCTTGGATGGTTTGATCCTCGATGCCAAGCCTGTGGTCTTACAGAAGACTTCAACTGCTGAAACGGAGAACAAACTCGCAGATAAAACGGAAGAAGTACCAGCCCTCACGCCTCTGGTCGCAACTGAACCGATTACAGCCCCTATCTCTGCGGCAAATCGCCCACCACCTTCACCGGTCGTGGCATCGGAAATACCTGCCACGGCTCCAGCTCCCGCCGTAGCACAGAAGAAAACATCACCTCCTCCTCGCACTGGCACTCCTCCAAGCCCTGCTCCAGTCAACACGATCAAACCTGTTGCCAAAGCAGCAACGGCAGCGGCGCCACCGCCCCCGCCACCGGAGAACACGCCTCTTCCTGAAAGCTTCGAAGAGAGTTTCGGCAACAAAGCCATTCCTCTCACACCTCGCCCTGTAGGAGTGGCTCGCCCGACGATCAATCCCGTGCCAAGTGGACATTTTCTTTTAGAGAGAATCAAAAAGAAGAACGGCTCCCTGGTCGCGGAAAAAATCAAGCATGTGCTCAGTGAAATGAAGGTCTATTTCGAAAAATCCCTGGTGCTCACTCTCGATGAAGAGGAGTCCCAGATCACAGTCTTTGCCTGGGATGAGAGCTTTCAAGACATCAAGGATACATCGCTGCGTTTGCCCCTGAAAACACCGAGTATCTTTAATATCGTGACAGCAACGCAAAAACCTTTCCACGGTTACATCTCTTTAAACGAAATCAATGAGAGCTTCTTTGAAGAATGGAATGACGGACAGATTCCTGATCATGTCACCATCACTCCTTTGATTATCGAGGAAAAAATCATCGGCATGCTGATGGGATTTGGCGAAAAGTCCTCTTACAATAAAGTCTCTTTGAACCTTGCCGAGAAACTCTCCACGGAGTTTGTTAAAGATCTGCACCTGGCTTCTTAAAAGTCACACGCAAAAGCCGGCTCTGCTCTGATTTTTTAGTGAAATGCACATGTATCTGCTGCCAGTTCAACGGTAAATAATCGGCCTTCAAGCGATCCGCCCACTCCACCACAATCAAACCCTCGGGCTGCGCAAACAGGTCCCAAAAACCCGAGCTCTCGAGATCGTCGTCATCTTGCAGGCGGTAGAGATCGAGATGATCCAACCCCTCACCTTGGGGATTTTCATATCGCAAATGAATGGCAAAAGAGGGCGACTGAACATCGCGCATTCCCAGGAGATGGGCCATCTCCTGCACAGAAGTGGTTTTTCCCGCGCCCACATCACCGCTCAACAGCAGCAGGCAGCGCTTTTCTCGCTGAAGCAGAAGCGTCCGCCAGAACTCACGCAACTCCGCAAGATTCTGCACTTCTGTCTCTGTTGGAAAAGCCGGAGAAGTCATCCCATTCTCACTTTAATATTTTTCGCATCTTGCTGACAGACTGACGCAAACCCGCTTCCAAAGCATAGCAGATCAAAGAATGACCGATATTCACTTCGCGTAGAAAGGGCAACTTGTTGATCAGCTTGGCATGGGCATAATCCAGTCCATGTCCGGCATGCACACCCATTCCCAAGTAATGAGCCCACTCGGCAGCCTCACACAATCTCTTCCATTCCTTTTCTTTACGGGCTCCCTTTAAGAGAACCCATTTGCCTGTATGCAGTTCAACGGCATCAGCTCCCACTTCGTAGGAAGCCTCAATTTGCTCGATAGAGGGTTCTACGAACATCGAGATTTCAATACCTATGCGTTGAAGTTTCTCGACCATAGGCAGAAGTTTTTGGAAGTTTTTCTTCACATCCAAACCGCCCTCTGTCGTCAGTTCCGCTCTTTTTTCCGGAACGAAACACACCCAATCGGGACGGTATTTTTTAGCATAGCTCACCATTTGGGCTGAGGCCGCCATCTCCAAATTCAGAGGCACCGGGCACTCTCGAGACAAACTCTTCAAGTCTTCCAACTGAATATGCCGACGGTCTTCCCGCAGATGAATTGTGATCTGCTCAGCTCCTCCACGCACGGACTCTTTCACCATTTGCAAAAGATCTGGATAGGACGTTGTGCCCCCTCGCACCTGACGCAAAGTCGCCACATGATCCACATTCACACCCAAACGAATTTTATTTTTCATCTATGACAGCTCTTTCTCCAGAAAGGAGGCAATTTCTTCGGCATAGTGACTGATCTCTCTTTTGTCCACACCTTCCACCAAGACCCTGATCACCGGCTCAGTTCCCGAGAAGCGAACAAACACTCGTCCATCACCATTTAGTTTTTTCTCAATATGACTGATCATCTCCGCATATCCCGGAAGCTCTTCCAACTCCACACGGCGCTTGACTCGGCAGTTGATCAGGACTTGAGGAACATCCTCAAAAACACGACTCAACTCACTGATTTTTTTACCCGTCTGCTTCATCACAGCCAGCACACTCAGGGCCGCAATACATCCATCACCTGTTGTCGTGTGATCCAGGAAGATAATATGTCCCGATTGCTCGCCGCCCAGGTTGTAACCGTTTTTGCGCATTTCATCGACGACGTATTTATCACCCACACCTGTCTTCACCAAGCGGATGCCCGCCTCATTCATGCGCTTTTCCAGACCAAAATTCGACATTTGCGTTGCAACCAGAGTGTTCCCCTTTAACAGTCCCCGCTCTTTCATATGCAGAGCACAGATCGCCAAGATGCGGTCGCCATTCACCACTTCACCTTTTTCATCAACCATGATCACACGGTCGGCATCTCCATCCAAACTGATGCCGACATCGGCGCGATACTGAGTCACCGCCTCGGCCAATTTCGCCGGATAAAGCGCCCCGACTTTGTCATTGATATTCGTGCCATTGGGATCATCACCTAATTGAATCACTTCCGCACCCAATTCCTGAAAAACAGAGGGCGCGACCTTATAAGAAGCTCCATTAGCCGTATCGAGCACAATACGCATACCATCCAGCGTGTACTCCAAAGGG
>JBCECD010000013.1:12942-18208 GCA_039206745.1 Bdellovibrio sp.
TGCCCTTCACATAGACGATATAGCGTCCTTGCGAGTCCTCGATGCGACGAGTGCGCCCGATCTCTTTACTCGGAGGCAAAAGCTGATTGAGATCTTCTTCCAAAACCAAGCGCTCAATTTCTTTTTCCATCTCATCAGAGATTTTAAAGCCATCCGGTCCGAAAACCTTAATACCGTTATCATGAAACGGATTGTGCGAGGCGGAGATCACAATACCCGCCGCCGCTCGCATGGTGCGAGTCAAATAGCCAATCCCCGGCGTCGGCAAGGGACCTACCAACTGCACAAAAATACCCATGGAATTCAGGCCGCTCGCCAGAGCCTGTTCGATCATATAACCCGACAGACGTGTGTCTTTTCCAATAACAACTTTACGAGAGGTACCTGGCGCATGAGGTGCTTGCTTTTGCAACATGTAACCGATGGCTTGACCGATCTTAACCACTGTTTCGGGTGTCATCGGCCACTGGTTTGCCGTGCCCCGAATTCCATCCGTACCGAAGAGCTTGGTAGTTCTTTTTTCTGCTTTATTGACCTTCTTGTTTGTCATCGGTTCGACCTTTCATCTTGATCACCTCCACCTGAATCTGATTCGGGCGGACTCCCAAAATGCGCACTCCCAGAGGGACTTCAATCTTATTCAGAGGGATGTCGACATACACAACACCCTCTCCTCTTTGCGCAATATCCAAAGAGATACTTTGGGCCCAAGAACTTTCCAAGAACTTTTTTAAGGAAGAGCGCGGCCCTGAAACTTTGACCTTGATGTGGTCTGTCGTCTGCGCCACCACCTGCGTGCCCGGCGCAGTTATAAACTCCACATCAATGTCCTTGCTGAGCACAAAATCCCGACGCCCCAAGATCGTCAACCACAGGATCAAGGAGATAAACAAGGCAACGATTTTATAACTGAAATTCTCCGTGAAAACGTTCGAGATTCTCCGTCTCATGACACGTCCCCTTGTTGCGAGAAGGCCTTGTATTTCAAACCAAAGGTCTCATAAAGAGCTTTCCGAATATCTCCCAACTCCACATGCGGACTGAGGTGTCCCCCTTGCACAATACCGATGGACTTATTCTCCTCAGAAACCACAAACACCAAAGCATCCGTCTCCTCGGTCAACCCAATCGCAGCACGATGGCGAGTGCCAAGGTTTTTATCCAAAGCCGGATTTTTACTTAAAGGCAGAAAGCAGCCGGCAGAGTGAATACGCCCATTGCGAATCAATACAGCTCCATCATGCATCGGGCTCTCGGAATGAAAGATCGACGCCAGAAGCTCCGCGGAAACCTTGGACTCCATTTCGGTTCCGAATTCAATATGATAGTCAATGACGATTTCCCGCTCCACCACGACCAGGGCGCCAAAGCCCTTCTGCGCCGTTAGAATGATTCCCTTGGCAATCTCTTCGATCACCTGGGTGTCCTGAAGAGTGGAAGCATCATTAAAGAAAGGATTGCTTCCAATATGCGCCAAAGCTCGACGAATCTCCCCCTGGAACAGAACCACCACGATCACAAAAAGATTGGAAAAGAATTTTTCCAGAATCCAATTAAAGGTAAAGAGCTCCAGCCAAATACTCAGAATGTAGCCGATAGCCAGAACACCGAGACCTGACAGCATCTGGATGGTTCCCGTGCGTTTGATCAACACCAGGATGCGGTAAACCACCATCCACACCAAAAGCATATCGACAGCATCCTGCAAACGAAGATGCTGTACGATAAAAACTAGATTGTCGACAAACTGCTGCAACATCCAGGAGCCTCTTCAAAGGAAAATCGACCTGCCTTATTAAATTGTCACCGGGCCTGTGTTACCAACCGGATCTCCCGAAGAATCCTTCTTATTAGATATCAAAGATCCCAAGCCACCGTCTTTTTTATTAGCACGATATTTTTCAATCTCGGCAACAGCAGCTCCGTTCACCAGCATATCCACTTCATGACCATCGATTGTCTCATACTCCAAGAGAGCCTGAGCCAAACGCTCCAAAGCATCTTTATAATCCGTCAGAATACGAACTGCGATGGTGTACCCTTCGTTGATAATTTTTGAAACTTCAGCGTCGATTTCCTCTGCTTTTGATTCAGAATAATCTTTTGAAGTGTGACCGTATTGCATACCCAAGAATACCGGGCCTTCTCTTTTTTCAAAAGCCAAAGGTCCCAATTTGCTCATACCCCATTCACAAACCATGCGACGGGCAATTTCTGTGGCTCTCTCAATATCGTTCCCCGCACCGGTCGTGATATCCTTGAAGATCACTTCCTCAGCAGCCCGACCACCGAACAAGAAGGCAATCATGTTTTCAGCCTTATTCTTCGACAGAGAAACACTTTCCTTTTCCGGCAGAGTTTGAGTCAGACCCAAAGCCATTCCGCGAGGAATGATAGTCACTTTATGGATAGGATCCAATCCCACCAGCTTTTTACCAACCAAGGTGTGACCCGCTTCATGATAAGCGGTGACTTTTTTATCCTCGTCAGAGATCACCATGGATTTTCTTTCAGAACCCATAATGACTTTATCTTTGGCTTTTTCAAAATCTTCCATTTCCAAATACTTTTTATCCGTGCGAGCCGCAATCAAAGCCGCTTCGTTCACCAGATTTTCCAGATCTGCACCCGAGAACCCCGGAGTACCCCGTGCAATCTTAGAAGCCTCCACATCAGGCCCCAAAGGAGTCTTACGCATGTGCACAGCCAAAATCTGTTCACGGCCTTTGAGGTCCGGCTTGTTCACCACCACACGGCGGTCGAAACGACCTGGACGCAACAATGCAGGATCGAGAACGTCAGGTCTGTTGGTTGCGGCAATCAGGATCACACCTTCCGAAGATTCAAAGCCATCCATTTCAACCAGAAGCTGATTCAGAGTTTGCTCACGTTCATCGTGACCACCACCCATACCGGCACCACGATGGCGACCGACAGCATCGATCTCATCAATAAAGATCAAGCAAGGTGCATTTTTCTTTCCTTGTTCAAACAGATCCCGCACACGGCTGGCGCCGACACCGACAAACATCTCAACGAAGTCAGAACCAGAAATCGTGAAGAAAGGCACTCCTGCTTCACCGGCCACTGCTCGCGCTAACAAGGTTTTACCTGTTCCCGGAGGACCTACTAACAAAACACCTTTAGGGATGCGTCCCCCCAGTTTGGTGTATTTTTTTGGATCTTTCAAAAAACTGACGATCTCTTGCAAGTCATCTTTAGCTTCATCGACTCCAGCCACTTCTTTGAATGTCACACGATTTTTATGCTCTGTTAAAAGACGGGCTCGGCTCTTTCCAAACGACATCGCTTTACCACCACCCACTTGCACTTGGCGCATGATAAACAAGAACATCGCCACGATCAAAATCAAAGGCAACCAGTTCACGATGAAACTTTGAAAGAAACCGCCGTTATCCGCTCTCTCATAGTTCGGCGTGATGCCGTTCTGCTGCAAAAGTTTATAGCCCTCATCCTGAGTGTTGCCCACGATGGCAAAGTGAGTGCCTTTATACTTTTCAGTAAACTCAGGTTTCATCTCACCGAGAATTTCGCTGGAGTCCTGACGGAAAGTGACCGTAGCCACTTCACCCGCCTTCACCGCTTCCGTGAATTTGGAATAGTTAAAATCCGCGATAGTTTTTTGATGTTTGCTCTCATAGGCTTGGAATAAAAACACCGCCATAATGATGAGGAAGAACCAGAGAGCCAACGTTTTCTGATTAGATCGCATTTCAGTTCCTTTCAATTACACAAGTCACACACAAGGGTAGCATGGATGTCTCACCAACAAAAGAAACTTTGCGGGCGCTCAAAGCTTCTCTCAAATCAGGACTGGACCTTGATTTGCTCTGCGTTAACCTCCCAATGACAACCACCGACTTTAAATGTGATCACTTTTTGGGACTTGTCCAGACGTTTTTGAATTTCTTCGAGATGAGATTGAGAAAAATCTTTCTTTTTCAGAGCAAAAAGATACTGCGCCAAGAGACGTTTCTGCTCAAAAGGACTTAATGTAAGATAAAAACCCCGAGAAAGGCCCTGTGTCTTATAAGCCTCATTTTGACTCAGAAGGTCTCCCCATGGACGGTTCTCTATTTCCTGCGCAATGGTTTCCAAAGAACGTGCTAAAGAGGCCGTAGCTCCTCGGGAGCGCTTCTCGAGAGACTTCAGCCATTCCCCTCTCACCCAATTGCGCAAAGGGTCCAGGGACGCATTTGAGGGATCTTCAAAAACGCGCAACTTCTCCTCACGCACATATTTTTTCAGATCTTTTTTTGAGACCTCCAAAAAGGGGCGCAAAAGACTTTCCTGATAAACAGTCATTGCCTGAAATCCTTGAGCACCGGTCCCACGAATCAAGCGCATCAACCGAGTTTCCAACAAATCATCGCGATGATGACCCGTGGCTATACAATCAAAACCCTCCTCACGCTGCAAATAAGTCAGAGCCTCATAGCGCTGCTCGCGATACTCCTGTTCTGACTTAGCCAGAGTGTGAGATTGCAGAGGAAAAAAATCCACTTCCAGTTTTTTACACAGTTTTTCGCAAAACACCAGTGCCTCACGGCGATACTCCTGATTGCTGTCTTCACCGTGATGGAAATAACAGACACCCAAACGATCTTTTTTGTGAACCTTCGTCAACACCCGCAACAGAGCCACGGAGTCTACACCACCTGAAAGAGCCACCAATATTTTTTTTGTCTGCAACCCATGAAGTTTAAGGATTTTCCAAACGTGATGATCCAAATCCCTTTTTTCCGACGTCAATTTCACTCTGCTTCTCCTGCAACTGCCACTGTTTTTATATTCACAAATTCCATAATACCAAAAGCCCCCAGCTCCCGTCCATAACCCGACTCTTTCACCCCACCAAAGGGAATACGCGGATCCGACTTCACATAGTCGTTCAGGACAACAAAGCCCGCCTGCATCTCTTTTTCAATCAACTCGCGACCTCGCTTGATATCACGAGTAAAGAGTCCTCCCCCCAAACCAAAGGGTGAAGAATTCGCTACCCGCAAAGCCTCTTCCACACTGTCGACGAGAAAAACACTCGCGACAGGACCAAAAATCTCTTCTTTATGAACATCGGGGTGATCTTTTTCAAACACCACAACAGTGGCCGGATAAAAAGCTCCCGGCCCCTGCGGAGCCGTGCCTCCCAAAACCACACGACCACCCCAGGACTTCAGTTTTTCAACCTGCTCAATGATTTGCTTTTGAAATTTACTGTGAGCCAAGGGGGCGAGCTCTGCACTCT
>JBCECD010000014.1:0-17773 GCA_039206745.1 Bdellovibrio sp.
TCTGTTTCGAGCTCGAAGAGAAATTCGCCCAATTCCTCTCTGAAACCAAAGAAATTCTGGGTGCCTCCGCCACCAGTGATGAGCGGCAGATCGAAATCGCCATCAGCAAACTCAACCACATCGCCCGTAAAGTCGGCGGTCTACCCGGCGGGGGACCTGTGGCGCAGGAGCTTTTACTGGAGCTGATGATGGAGCCTGTTGGTCACTTCTTAGAACCTTACAAAGACACCTGTTGGAATCTCGCGCAGAAGCTCAACAAATCTTTGGCGCCCCTGAAGATCTCCACTCACTCTGTGATGGTCGTGCCTGAAATTTACAACTCACTTTTCAGCACTCTGATCCATGCCCTTCGCAATGCTGTCGATCACGGCATTGAAAGCCCCGAGATCCGTCAGCGGGCTGGCAAATCGATGGAGGGCTCTATCGAGATTGATGTGCAAGTGGACACCTCTGCGGCTCACATCATGAGAATCCTGGTCAAAGATGACGGCTGTGGCATTGATCCCCAACGCATTCGAGCCAAACTGGGCGATCGCGTGTCCCCGCACGAATCGGACTTTGAAGTGATTCAACATATTTTTGACAGTCAGTTCTCAACCCGTGAACAAGTCACAGAGATCTCAGGCCGAGGTGTTGGAATGGATGCGATTAAGAAAGCGGCTGAAGATCTCCAGGGCCGGGCTTGGGTTGAATCCATTCCGGGCCAGGGCAGCAGCCTCTTTATTGAAGTTCCCTATTTAACTGAATTCAAGAAAAACTCTTCGGAGCAGCCTCCTCAGGCTGCCTGAGCTGACTCTGCTTTTTACAATAAAGCTTTGCGGTACTCTTTTCTCCAGTGATTGATTTTATAAGCACAAAACAGAAGAATGCCTCCGCACACCTGGCTGCAATACAACATATTGGCATTGCCTACCACAGAGATGTGATTCAAAAGTCCCACTGTTCCTACTACTGCAATCAACATCGGACGGAACTCGTAGAACCAATCGTTTTTATTCTGGATGTGTCTCATTGTGATCTCCCTCTTTGCTTTCGTTCTGATACTCTTTTACTTATGCAATAACGGCACCAGGTTTTTTGCATTCTTCTGCTGTTTTATCGGGGTTGAAACCGGGGCTCTGTCAGGTTTCTTACACTTGTCTGTCAGGTTCGCAAAGTTGGAATCTTTCCTTTCCTTTCCTTCGTCATTCTGGAGAGAGTCGCCTTGTCTCAAATAGAAGCGAACTTTCTGAAAGAAATTCAGTTGAAGAGTTTTTTCGTAGGGCTTTATCTCTGTTGTCCTGGAGTGATCTTGTAGTGATAAGAGAGAGGGGTTTTTCTGCGGAGGCCCTGGCAGAAAGAGGAGGAGTTCCCCTCTTTCTGCCAGGGCCTTTTGTTTTTTGGGGGAAGGTTGGTTGTCTTGGGCTCTTTTTTTAGGCAATCTTTTTCTATCTGATTTTCAATTGGAGGGATTCCTTTGAAACCCTTTCGTTTCGCATTTATAGTCTGCTCATGCAAAATGCGGACTGTATTTTAATTGTGGGTGGTTATGGCGAAGTGGGATCGCTCTGTGTGCGGACACTTCTGCAATGGGGATATCGGATTCGATTGGCGGGGCGCAGTTCTGCTAAAGCTTCTGCTTTTATGCAAACTCTGCCTGAAGCCTCTTCTGTTTCCTTTTGTGAACTCGATCTTCGGCGCTCCTCTTCCCTCTGGATGGAAGCTCTTGCTGAAGTTTCCTGCGTGATTCTTTGCGTGGAGTCTCCCGATACGGCTTTTGCTGAATTTTGTCTGCAAAAAGGAGTTTTGTATCTGGACATCACTGCAGATGACAAAACTCTTCAAGCCTTGGAAGCTCTTCACAGCACGGCTCAACACGGACAGAGTGTGGCTCTACTCAGTGTGGGCTTGGCGCCGGGACTGACCAATCTTTTGGTGCGAGAAGCGACTCAATCTCTACCTTTGGCTCACGTTGATATTGGAGTGCTTCTGGGTTTGGGGGACTCTCATGGGGAGCAAGCTCTCGACTGGACACTAGAGAATTTGCTTTTTAAAGATGGCTTTGGTTCTGGAAAAAATATTGCGTATGCTCCCCCCTGGGGTGTACGCCGGTCTTATCCCTTTGCCTTCGCAGATCAGCGGGCTTTGTTGCGCACAACCTCTTTACAGAGTGTGCGGACTTATCTTTGCCTCTCTTCTTCGCTCCTCACCCGCGTGATGTTTTTTCTCCGCCATCCCCGGATTCGTCCGCTTGCTCAGAGAATAAAAGGCTTTTTGAAAGTCCTGTTCGGGCGGCCCCTCGGAACGCAAACAGGCTATGCTCTCTCTGTGCGGGCTCGAGACGGTTCCTCTGTCTCCGAGATCTTTCTAGTGGGACGGCAGGAAGCTTTGGTCACCGCTGTGACTGCGGCAGCTTGTGCGGAATATCTTCTCTCTCGCAAACAGGAACCTGGAGTTTATCATATTCATCAGGTTCTGCATCTCTCGGATCTATCGCATCGACTGGAAGCTTTCGCACGGATTCATCTCTCGCGCTCTTCGACTAGATGATTTTATTTATGGTGCTTTTGATAGGCGGCCTTCAACTTGTCTTCGAAAAGTTGCGAGGAGAAGGGTTTCACAATATATTGAGAAACCCCCGCCAGAACGGCCTCTGTCACCTGCTCACGCTCCGACTCGGAGGTCAGGAGAACAAAGGGCAACTGCGCCCACTCCACTGTGGAGCGAATATGCTTGAGCAACTCCAGGCCTTTCATATTTGGCATATTCCAGTCGGAAATCACCAGCTGAACGGGAGTTCCCTCATGCACATTTTGTTGCAGGAGCTTGAGTCCCTGCACTCCGTCCTCGGCTTCGATGATCTGTGTATAACCCATGAGCTTCAGGGTGTTCTTCACCAGTTCGCGAATGGATGGCATATCATCGATGATCAAAATACGAGTATTCTGAGGAAACATTCTCTCTCCTATCACGTCTTTCTATTTTAGAAAAAATGACAGAAATCTCAAAACATCTCTGGTTTACTCTGGACTTTGAGCGGGTGCCAGCCACAGATAATCCGCTCGCGCCCCTTCCTTTTCAGAAGGCTCGATCTCCTGGGCAATCTGCTCAGGACTCAATCCCAGCGTATTGACTTGAGAGAATGTCAAAACGGGAAGCCCTGGCAGACGTGCTCGCAAGCGGTCCGGCAATCCCCCACCGTATTGCACATGGAAATCTCCGACAACAATCACCAGAACCTGCTCGGGATGAGCTTGCAGGAACTCCACCGCTCGCCACGCCATGGTGTCGTCCCAAACAGATTGGGCAGCAAAGTAGCGCTCTCCCGCCTCCGGAGACGGCAGATGAGGCATCATTTTCAAGAATCTCTCTTTATAAGAATCACGGCCCAGAGCAAACTGAGGTGGCAACAATGCGCGATCCTCTTCCGTTAAAGAGGCCAAACCGCTCTTGGAGACCTTGCCTGTCAAGCTGCGCGGGGCATTCAGTGCCAATGTCTTTGCACCCTCCTCGAGACGAGGGAACAGAGCTTGTGAACGGTAGAAGTCATAGGAGATACCTCCCCACTGAATTTCTTTCAGAAAGTCCGCTTCTAATAGAAGGCCCTGACGATATTGCTCCACTTGAGTTTGAAATGTGTATGTAAAAAACTCCAGACCGACGGAAACCTTCAAACCCTGTTGACGTAAAGTTTCCATGATTTCCACTTGTTGCGCCTGATGTTCAGAGAATCCATGGTTCTCCCCGATCACCACCACCGATCCCGGTGTCACACCCTGAACAGCCTCGGCTAAAGAAACGGCTTCATGGTTAAGGCCCTGGTAAATGCCACTGGATTGAGCATGGGCACAGGCAGATAAAAGCAGAGATAAGCTTAAAAGGCGCGCCAAGGTCATGATTTTCTCCCTTTTCATAGCAAATTGTCTGTTGATGTTTCCTTTTTCCTTTGATACCTTGAGCCCCTTTGAAAAGGTATTGCCATTTATTTTTATTATGCGTGGCAATATAAAGGGTTCATACAAGGTTCATTTAAGGGGCACCGCTATGGCAAAAAAATCAGGACGAATCATCATTACGCTGGAGTGCACAGAAGCTCGCGCTGAAGGCAAACCTGTTTCTCGTTACACAACGACTAAAAACAAAACTAAGACTCCTAGTCGTCTCGAGAAAAAGAAATACAATCCAAACTTGAAACGTCACACTGTTCACAGAGAAACGAAATAATGATTCTGACGGATCAGCAGATTCTTTCCTCTATGGAAAAAGGCTCTATTAAAGTAGAACCTTTTCGCCGGGAATGCCTGGGTACGAACTCTTATGATGTTCATTTGGGTAAGACCTTGGCAGTTTATGAGGAAAAAACGCTGGACGCGCGGAAGCATAATAAAATTCGTACCTTTGAGATTCCTGAGGATGGGTTTGTTTTGATGCCCGACACTCTTTATCTGGGTGTCACTTTCGAATACACGGAAACTCTGGAACATGTCCCATTTTTAGAAGGGAAATCCAGCGTAGGCCGCCTGGGCATTGATATTCATGCCACAGCCGGCAAGGGTGATGTTGGATTCTGCAATTATTGGACACTCGAAATTTCGGTAAAGCAGCCTGTTCGAGTTTATACTGGAATGCCCATCGGGCAATTGATATACTTTGAGGTAAAGGGGGATATTTTGACAGCTTATAATGTCAAACCTTCTGCCAAGTATAATGATAAAAAACCTCTTCCAGTTGAGTCTATGATGTGGAAAAATTCATTTTAAATATTCCATTTCAACGCATCCGCAATAATGGGTTCTTTTCGGGAGTTCTCCTTCTGTCTTGGGCGCTTGTATTGATCAGCTGTTCAGGCCAAGTTGAGAAGACTTCTGGAATTGATAGCAACACTGTTATTACAGGCTCCTTTCAAACTTATGATGAGACCACCATTGAAGGCTCTGGAACCTTGCGATTTATGGAGTCTCTGTCCGTTCTCACCAGTCGAGCTTTTGTTTTGAAAGCCTCCCTCGATAGCACTATCGCAATGAGCTCTGTAACTGTGAATATGTACTCTTCCAGTGCGACAGTCGCCCTCACGAATGGTGTGGCTGTGACCTTCACTCGATCCGGCGCCAGTGTCGTCGCAGAGGTCAGCATCAATGGCAACACAGCCACCGTCAATAGCACCCGCATGGCATATTACTACCCGACCAATCTCGATGTGATTATTGAGGTTCATAATGTGAACACCAAGGCACGAGTTTTAGTCTGGCGCCGAGATTTGATTGAATACTCTGTACTGACCGCTGATATCGATACAGACCGCAGTGGAGATCTTCTCTCATCTCTCCCCACACAGCGAGGGCAAGGTCCCTATGTCGGATTGATTCTCAACAATGCCACTGTGACAACTGCGCGGCTGGAAAGCCAAAGGGTTTTGGATTAACAGGACCCTCTATCTGGTTTCCGAGATGGTCCTTTAGACTTCGCGAGGATCATATTCTCGCACTAACTTTTTAAGAACTGCTTTAACGAAGGCGACATCACCAGTATGGCAAGCTTTTCGCATCTCTTCAAGTTGTGGAAAAAGCTCAGACGACGGAATATACGACTCTTCAGCACGTAAAATGCGAGGATGTCGAGTTGGACCAACATTCGCACCAATGAGAAGTTCTTCATACAGTTTTTCACCGGGACGTAAGCCGACATACTCAATGATAATATCCCCAACTCCCGTCACAGAGTCCCTAACCTCTAAACCGCTCAACTCGATCATTTTACGAGCCAGATCAGCAATCTTAACTGGCTCACCCATATCCAAGACAAAAACATCGCCTCCATGTCCCATCGCCGATGCCTGCAATACCAGCTGAGCGGCCTCAGGAATAGTCATAAAATAGCGCGTAACTTCTGGATGAGTGACAGTCACAGGCCCACCGGCACGAATTTGTTCTTTAAATAAAGGAACTACAGAACCGGAAGATCCTAACACATTTCCAAATCGTACCATGGTAAAACGTGTTCTTTCCGGGTGAGAAGCCGGAACCCCGGTACCAGAGAGGGCCTTCAATGTCACATCTTGGGAAGATATCTTCAATCTCTCTTCAGACAAGGCTTGAAGAATCAACTCCGCCAATCTTTTGGTGGCACCCATAATATTTGTCGGGCGAACCGCCTTGTCCGTGGATATCAATACAAAATGCTCTACGCCACTTTCCAAACAAGCCTGTGCCACTGTCCATGTTCCAAAAGCATTGTTTATCACACCAGCAACAATATTGGCCTCAACCAGAGGCACATGCTTGTAAGCCGCCGCATGATAAAGAGTTTGCACACCTCGCTCCCGCAATATCATTTTAATATGATCGCGATTTAATACATCACCTAACACCGGCACAATCTTAATATTACTTCCGTATCGCTTCAGCTCCTGCTCAATTTTGTATAAAGCAAATTCGCTCTGCTCAAAAAGCAACAACTCCTTAGGCACGTTCTGGATAATCTGCCGGCACAACTCCGCCCCGATAGATCCTCCCGCCCCTGTCACCATAACAACGCGATTCGTGATGCAACTGGAAAGCAGATCCGGATACGGAGGTACGGGATCCCTTCCCAACAGATCCTCCACTCCAACATCACGAATATCTTCGATACGAACTCGCCCTCCCACTAACTCCCCCATTCCCGGAAGAGTTTTGAGGATCAAATCCTTGCCTTCAAACATCTGGATGATTTCTTTTCTTCGCGATCGCGAAGCCGAAGGCATCGCAATCAGCAGCTGCCGGCAATTTTTTGCCTTCATCACCTCTCCCGCCTCCTGCGGAGAGAAAACTCGAACGCCCGCGACATTCGAACCCTGCAAGTCTTTACTATCATCAAAAAAAGCAACAGGTCTGTACTCCGGACTGGACATGAGTGAAAGAGCGGTCTGTAAACCCGCTCGACCCGCGCCATAGATAGCCACGGGCTGACGATAATCATTCACCTGCTCTAAACCCCGCAACACTCCTCGTGCAATAAAGCGACTGGAAGCAATATAGGCAATGGCCATCACCCAATAAATAATAATCGAAGATCGTGGGATTTTAGTAAACTGTCCCATCACAATGACCGCCGTCAACAGAAGAACGGACAGAGTCACACCGTAAACCACCGTATATATGATCTTATCGTCCAAATAGCGAATCACCGCTCGATAGAGACCTAACTTAATGAAGATCGGAACTGTAATAAAAGGAAGAAGCGAAAACAACAACCAAAAGCTGGAAATAGGAGGATTCCAAGTTCCCAATCGCAAAGCCACTGAAGACCACAGTGCCAAAGGCAACAAAGTCATGTCACAAAGTAACATGATCAGAATCTTAACTCTTCGTGGTAAACCCGCTATGGTTGCAAACATTCCATCCTCAAGAGCTGTCTACTATGACAAACAAATGAAACGCTGTCATGACATCGAAGACTTAACTCAATGTGACATCTCAGACATTCTCTTTCTGATAGCTTCGAGGCTGTGTATAGTCGGTCTTCAAGATGAAACGCTTTTTTGATATTCTACTCAGCTTTTTTGCTTTGCTCCTTTTTTTGTTTCCGCTGGTCTTGATCGCCTTGGCTGTACGTTGTACCTCGAAAGGGCCGGCCATCCACTGGTCCAAGCGAATGGGACGAGCAAATAAAACTTTTTTAATGCCAAAATTTCGCACCATGAAAATTGATACGCCTCAGTTGGCCACTCATCTGATGGAGAACCCTGAGAACTTTCTCACGCCTATTGGACACTTTCTTCGGAAAACCAGCTTGGATGAATTGCCACAGCTGTGGTCCGTCTTGGTAGGCGACATGAGTTTGGTCGGACCTCGCCCGGCTCTGTTCAATCAGGACGATCTCATCACTTTACGAACCCAGATGGGTGTGGAAAAACTGCGACCTGGAGTAACCGGGTGGGCTCAGATCAATGGACGCGATGAGATCCCCATTCCACAGAAAGTTCAGTTGGATAAGTACTACTTGGAACACTCGTCATTGGCTTTGGATATTAAGATTATTCTAAAAACTGTTTTCAAAGTGCTCAACTCTGAAAACATTCAACATTAGTAGATTACGTGGTGCTTTTAAGCGATTCACTGAGGATGGCTTTTAAATTTCTTGCTTCTCCGAGATAATTATCGGCCCTCTTAGCGCGTAATTTTCACATTCCCCGGCCTCTGTCCAGCTAGCAGGAGAGCGAAACCTCGTAAAAAACCAAACCCATAGGCAAAATGCAGGAGGTTTATAGACCAGATGGCACTCAAAATAACCCCCACCGTAGCCCTCCCCATTCTTTTCGCTACACGGGCGACAAAGAAAAAAACCACCATTTCATAAAATAATATACAAGCTCCCAATAACAACAGGATAGCGGGTTTAACAAAACCTATTAACAACAGGCTGGTCAAAAACACTAAAAACGCACTGGGCACAAACTGCCGCCAGGAAATGAACCGTTTCGATTTATAGTTAGTAAAGGGTTTATAAAGACCATATTGATAATACATGCGCGAGAGTTTTTTAAATGAATCCCGCGCAAAATATCGAATTCGAGGACCTGGAAGAAGAACGATACGTCCTCCATGTTTTAACAATCGAGAGTTGAATTCACTATCTTGACCACGAGTTAAGTCTTCGTCAAAGTAACCTATGCGCGAGAAGACCGTACGCCAATAACATCCGAAGGGAACAGTGTCCACCTCGCGCTCCTGCGTGATTCCAGTGCGAAACATGGAATTGCCTACACCTATTGGCACTGATATCGCGATGGCAATTCCCTGGCTCTTACCGGTTGCATTGGCTGGCATCGTCTCCAGACAGATCCCCACATTGTCCGCCCCTGTCCGCTCCAAATTTTCAACCAGATAGGAAATATAATTCGTAGGATAATACGCATGGCAATCCATACGGATGACAATTTCAGAATGGGAAGAACGTAGAGCCAAATTCAAAGCAAAAGACGTCGCTCGATGGGGATTATCAATAACGAAAAGATTGGCATATTTTTTCTGATACTCCATCAGAAATGCTCGAGTGCCATCATCGCTCATGCCATCTGCGACATAAATCTTGATCAAATCAGTTGGATAATCTTGTTGAATCACTGAATTCAACATCGTGCTGATAAACTGACTTTCATTAAAACAGGGAATAATTATATCTACAGTTTTCATCTCTGATCTACATTCTATTTATCGCGGACATTTGGTATCTTTTTGTCTTTGCTCTTAATCTTTACTGTCTATATCTCGCAAAATCGCCATCGCCTCTCGGGGATTTTTCTCCCAGTAGCGCGTTTGTTCAACCTTGGCAATTTGCTTCTGATTAAAACGCTCTCTCAAGGTTCGCGCCGGCGAACCCACCACAATTGAATACGGTGGGACATCTTTCAGGACCAGAGTGTGAGCCCCTATCACCGCCCCTCGCCCCACCCGAATGCCTGCACGAAGAGTGGATTTCGCTCCGATCCACACATCGTCTTCAATGACTGTTTGCGGTTTTTTAGCCCCCTTGCCAAGACGGAAAGAGGTGCTCCACCATTGATAGGGGTGCTCCGCTCCACCGATCATCGCACCCGCTCCAATTGAACAGTAGTTACCCAGAACCGTTGAATCGATAACAGAAAAATGGCCGATATAATTATAATTTCCTACGACACTTTTCGAGATAAACACATTCGACTCAACTCGATTTCCTTGACCAAATTTCACTTTTCGCACCCAGAAGAGGGGGCGCCTTAAACAAAATAAAAATAAAAATAAAAGATCTCGCACAGCAACTCCCCTTAAAAATCCACAGTAACTCTAGGATGTGCCAGATGCTACGCAAACAGTAGCCACTGCGCAACACAGACGATCCTTGCATCTCACATCTGTTTAATCTAACTATTTTGTATCCAATTAGTAAGATAACAATAGGGTCTTAGTTTGAGATATCGATCAGCCTTTATATCCCTTATTCAATCGCGCCTGGCCCAATCTGCAGCCAAATACACCGCCTTTACCGCCATTGACAAGATTGTTCCTCTTCTTTTTCTGCCTATCGCAGTCGCCAAGCTTTCACCCGAATCTCTGGGGCTTATTTCACTTTTTTATGCGACCAACCTTCTCTTTTCCACTATGGCCCCACTTCAGACACATGGTGTAATTCCAACCCGATTCTACAAGCTCTCCGCTAACGACCTGAAAATCTACATCGGCAATGCTCTCTTCATGGTTCTGCTCTCGGAGATCGTTTTTTTGACTCTGCTCATCCCTCTCTGGCCAACCTTGTCACAGATGTTCAATTTACCTTCAAATTGGCTGTTCCTGCTAATTTTTTCATCTCTCGGCACTGGCCTTTTTCAAGTGGCACAGACAATTCATCGTCTCGAGGACAATTGGAAACTCTTTGGCTCGATGCAGATACTCAAGACATCCGTCGATATCGGATGCACTCTCGCTATCGTCTTACTTTCTAACGAGCCCAATCAACTGGCCCGCATTATTCCTATCACCCTGGCAAATTCCCTGTTCGGCGTGGCATCGCTATTGTTTATTGTTTTTTCTGGCAGAGCCCTATTCTCTATTCATAAAATTTATTTGAAAGAAATATTAGTGTTCTGTGCACCTCTAATTCCCCATAGTTTGAGTGGCTGGATTATCAACAGCTCAGATCGCTTCTTTCTCTCAAAATATGCAGGACTCGATGTGACAGGAAAGTATGATGTTGCCTACACTTTGGGAATGATGATTTCTCTCCTCTCCCAGTCCTTCAATATGGCATGGTCTCCCTATCTCTTCCGTATCTTGAGTGAAAATAGTAATAACAGTTTTGCCCAGACAAAGAAAATCCGACGACTTTACGCCTCCTCCATCTTGGTTGCAGGAGTTGTCCTAGCCGTTGTGGCCCATGTCGCAATGAGACTATTTGCTCCGCCACAGTTTCAAACCGATGCTTCCGTTATTTATCTTATTTCTGCCGCTTTTATAGCTCAGGCTTTCTACTTCCTTTACGTCAATTACCTTCTCTATTTCCATAAGACAGTGGTTCTGTTGTTGATAACAGGCACGTGCAGTGTGATCAGCATTCTTCTGAGCATTACATTGATTCCTAAAATGGGAATGCTGGGAGCTGCAATATCGACATGTGTCGCTTTTTTTTCTTTATTCCTTCTGACAAAAAACGCCGTCCACCTTTTAGTGAAAGACTCCTAGATGCCTGTCGCCGAATCTAAACATAAAATTCTTCTCTTCATGACAATGATTTCTATCTATGTTGGCAGCGGTCTGATCTATGATCACTTCAGATCCTACTATTTATTTTTATTTCTCTGTCTTCCCTTTTTAGTTCCAAGTTTCTTGGCACAGATGAAATGGGCCTTTAAAAGCGAATTTGCGCGCATTAGATTTCTTGTTACCATGCCCATCCTCCTTCTCTTTTGGTATGCTTTAAGTTTGAGCTGGGCCGACGAAACAAATACAGCTCTTATCTATATCTTTTATATCAGTGGAGGGCTTTCAATCAGTGCCGCAGTCATGGCGGCCTCTAAAACTGAGCTGGAGTTACGTCATGTTTTCACAGCTCTTTTAGTTGGATTGAGTGCCAATATCATCATTTCAATTTTAGAAACGACCGGCCATTTTAGATGGATTATCTCTCGCTATTCACCCTACAACTCGCTGTTCAAACTCGATCCTAAATTTGCCGTCTATCTGAAAACTCTTCAAGAACGCCAACTCACCTGTCCCGTTGAATATGACTATCTCACCAGCAACCCGGCTGGCTTTTTCTGGGGCCCCAATCAATTAGCCTTCGCCCTGGTTGTTTCTCTTCCCTTCACTCTTCTCCTCGTAAAAAATAGAGTTCTTTCCACCATTCTCGGACTTGCCCATATTTATTTACTCTTTATGGCCGGAAGCCGAGCTGCGCTGGTAGGCGCTCTCATTGCTACACTGGTCATTAGCTTAACTGCCTTTAGATTTTCAAAGTTTGCATCCATTCTGTCGACCACTCTTTGTGCTATCATCATCTGCCTTCCTTTCGCCCCTCTGGAGTCACTGGGAGTTAATCCTTACAGGGCTAATAAGATCGCCTCCCTCGCCGGTGGCGTGAGTGACTTTAAACGTCATTGTCTCAGCTCCGACGCGTCGGATAATTCTGCCGATTACGATCGCGAAGATGGCTCTGTGACAACGCGAAAGCTTTTAATTCAAAAGGCCTGGGCTGACTTTAAAACTCAACCCTTGATTGGGGTCGGTGCCGGGAACTCCTGGCAAACGGGTGGAGTTCTTTTTGGAAAAACGCATATTCATAATTTCTGGCTGGAGATTTTATTTGAAGCGGGGGTGATCATCGCCTTCTTACTGATTTTATGGGCTTTAAATATCTTCGGATTCTTAATTAACGCCCTTCGCAATTCCAAAGATCTGTTTACGAATACTTGCTCGACTGCCATAATCGCCGCTTGGCTTGGGGGCATTCCGGCGGCAGTTGCCGTGGGGACAATAGCGCATCAGCCTTCGTTGTGGCTCCTGTTGGGAGTGACATTGGCATTTATTCTTATTCAATCACGGAACCCCAACAAAACCCGTGCTAAATAAGAACTGGGTTGGAGATTCATAATGTTTAAAGGCAAATCTATTCTTGTGACAGGCGGAACGGGCTCATTTGGTAAGCGTTTCGTAAAGATTCTTCTCGAAAAACACCCTGAGATCAGAAGACTCATCATTTTTTCCCGTGATGAATTGAAACAGTTTGAGATGGCCCAAGAGTTTCCTGAAAATAAATGGCCTCAACTGCGCTTTTTCTTAGGGGACGTCAGAGATCTACCTCGCCTGACAAGAGCTTTTGAGGACGTTGATTACGTTATTCATGCTGCTGCACTCAAACAAGTTCCTGCAGCCGAATACAATCCCTCCGAATTTATTCGCACCAATATCAACGGCGCTGAAAATATCATCAATGCGGCTCTCGCCAACAAGGTGACAAAAGTCATCGCGCTCTCAACAGACAAAGCTGCCGCTCCTATCAATCTCTATGGCGCTACGAAATTAGTCTCAGACAAGCTCTTTGTAGCAGCAAATAACATCAAGGGCAGTCGAGATCTTTCCTTCTCTGTCGTACGCTATGGAAATGTTTTAGGTTCTCGCGGCTCCGTGGTGCCTTTCTTTTTAAAGATGCGTCATCAAGGGCAGATTCCCGTCACTCATCCTGATATGACCCGTTTTAATATCACCTTGGATGAAGGTGTTCAGCTTGTTTTCTCAGCTCTCGAAACAGCCTGGGGAGGCGAGATTTTTGTCCCTAAAATTCCTTCTTACAAAATTTTGGATGTTGCCAAGGCGACAGCTCCAAATGCCACCGTGAATATTGTTGGCATTCGACCTGGCGAAAAACTACATGAGGAGATGATTACGGCGAGCGACTCCCATTATACATATGACTGCGGCAAACACTTTACAATCATTCCAGCGACTCCGATGTGGAACCTGGACAGTTTTATCAAAGAGTTCAATGCCAAAAAAGTTCCAGAAGGATTTACCTACAACTCCCAAGAAAACACCTCTTGGATTGGTGTCAATGAGCTTCGCACTCTTATCCATGAACATATCGATCCTACCATTCAATTTACTGACGCATAGTTATGACACAAACTCTACTCGGAACGGTCCAACTAGGGTTAGCATATGGAATTAACAACCAGAGAGGATTACCAACTCAAGAACGGGCCTTCGCAATTCTAGATGAAGCTCTTCGTCAAGGATTAGACACTCTCGATACAGCCAGAGATTATGGCACCGCTCTTCAAGTTATCGGCGCTTTTCATGCCAACAACACGCGCCAATTTAAAGTCCTGTCAAAATTTAAGACCCATCAACTTACTGAGCACAACATTCTTCGAGAGGTGGAGTCTCAACTTGCAACACTCCATGTTCCCCGCCTGGAGTGTTTGTCGTTTCACGGCATCCACGACTACAAAAAGGCCCCCTCTGCTCTCAGAACTCAACTCGCGGAATTAAAAGCTTCGGGGTTAGTAAAAAAAATTGGAGTTTCCACTTACACAACTGAAGAATCTGTAACCGCCATCCAAGACCCTCTTATTGATCTTATTCAAATGCCTTTCAATCTTTTGGATAATCACACCTTGCGACAGGACGTTTTTAAAGCCAACATAACGCAGAAGAAATCCATTCACATCCGCTCTGTCTTCTTGCAAGGACTCTTCTTTATGAGTTCTGAGGATGTTTCTAAAAAATCCACTCAACTTCGGCAGCTTTCGCCCTATGTCGAAAAGCTTCAACAACTTGCAACAGAATGTCAGATTTCAATTGAGGAACTGGCTTTGACTTATGCTCAATCATTTCCTGAAATTGAAGGGGTTGTCTTGGGAGTGGATACCCCAGAACAATTGCAACAACTCCTAAAGCATAGAGGCAAAAAATTAACATTAGACATTATCGCTAAAATAAATAGAATCACGGTACCCGATAAGAATTTATTGCTCCCGACGAATTGGTAAACAATGATAGCAGTCATCGTACAAGCTAGACTAGGCTCCACCCGCCTCCCTGGGAAAGTTCTCATGGATATCGCAGGCTATCCCCTCATTCATCATGTCTTCGCAAGACTGAAACCCTCTACTCTGGTGAATAAATTCATACTCGCGACAACGGATCTTCCCCAGGACGATGCTCTGGCCGAGTGGGCCGCTCAGCAGGGTCTCGACTGCTATCGCGGCTCCGAGACAGACGTTTTGGATCGCTACTATCAAGCAGCAAAGATTTTTAAAGTAGACATTGTCGTGCGAGTGACCGCCGATGATCCGTTTAAGGATTACAGAATGCTCGATGCCATGCTTGCGGAACTAGAAACAAAAAAAAAGGACTTTATTTCCAACAACAACCCTCCCTCTTTTCCAGAGGGAATGGACCTGGAGATCATGACTTTTGAATCTCTACAAAAGGCAGCCCAACAGGCTCGAGATTCTTTTGAAAGAGAGCATGTCACTCAATATATTTATCGCCATCCTGAGATGTTTAAAATTGCTAACTTCCGCAACCAGGAGGGGGATTTCTCAGATCTTCGCTGGACTTTGGACACAGAGGCCGATCTGACCATGACTCGCGCTGTTTATGAAAATCTCTTTTCATCAAAGTCTCTTTTTCAATACGAAGACATTCTGTTGCTTGCAGAAAGAAAACCCGAAATTATGACTATTAATAAAAATCAAAAACGCAGCGCCATGTACAGCGCAAAACAAGGAAATTAAAAATGGATAGATTCTCCTCAAAGGAAAAAGAATACGTATTAGAAGTTTTAGACAATTCTTTTCGTAACTCCAAAAATAGTATTTTCAACTCTCGCCTCGAAAAGAAATTTGCAGAAATTTTCAAATCCAATTTTGCCATCGGAATCATGAACGGCACCTGCACGATGCACGCCGCCCTCCACGCCCTAGGGGTTCTCCCTGGGGATGAAGTGATTGTCCCGCCCTTAACAATGTCCGCTCCTGCTTTGGCTGTCTTGCACAATGGCTCCATTCCTGTTTTTGCAGATGTGGACCCTCAAACTTTCACAATTTCTGCAGAGTCCATAAAAAAGTGTATTACTAAAAAAACCAAGGCAGTTATCACGGTTTCTCTCTACGGTTTGGCGCCCGATTACGATGCTATTTTAAAAGTTTGTAAAGAACATCAATTACCGCTCATTGAAGACAATGCAGAATGTTTTTTAGGTAAGTACAAAGGCAAACTGGTCGGCGAATACGGCGACTTCTCCAGCTACAGTTTTCAAGCCTCAAAACATATGACCTCAGGCGAGGGTGGGATGCTCACGACCAACAATGAGCAATGGGCAGATAAAGTACGCAAGTTCACCAGCTTGGGTTATGCAGGCGTTAGCTCTAAACAGGGGAAAATCAGTCGCCTGGACATTCAAGATCCCGCTTACAGCCGTCATGTCACCTTGGGCTTTAACTTCAGAATGTCAGAGCTACAGGCAGCTTGTGCTTTAGGCCAATTAGAAAGACTAGAAGAGCTAGTCAATGCCAGAATCCGCAGTGCTGAGATCTTTGACAAGGTCGTTCTGAATTCAGGAATATTACGTCGGCAAGAACAGCCTCCTGAGTATGTCAATAGCTATTGGGCCTATGCCTGCGTTTTAGAAACAACCAATCCCGAAAAAGATTGGTATATCTTCCGTGACATTTTCCAAAAAAATGGCGGCGATGGTTACTATGCCGCTTGGAAGCTCTCCTATATGGAGCCTTTGTTCCAAGGTGAAATAGCGGCGATGCCAGGTGTTTGGCAAAAATACCAAGCAGGTCTCTGCCCTCAAGCAGAGTATCTGCAATCAAGAATGATCCAGTTTAAAACGGACTACTGGGACGAGGCTGAAGCTGTTAAGCAAGCCGAAATCTTGAAAAAAACCATTGCAGAGTTTAAGTCACGCTAATGAGTGATACAACCATGCGTTTTTTAGTGATTGGAGGTTCGGGCCTATTAGGTCAAAACCTCCACTTTCATCTCCAGAAACAAGGGCATGAAGTTCTCTCCCTGTCGCCTGGTTCTGGGCACAGAGATTTCACCGTTTTAGAACAATGCCAGCAAGCCTTTGCCGAATCCAAGCCCGACGTCGTCGTCAATCTGGCTGCCTACACCAATGTAGATGGCTGCGAAACAGATCTGGATAAAGCCTATCGGCTTAATTCCAAAATTGTCGAGAATCTGGTCACGACTCTTCACAACTCATCCTGCCATCTCATTCATATTTCAACAGATATGATGTACAACTCCCCTCGCCCCAGCAAGGAAGATGAGATTAAGATTCTTAATGTTTATGCTCTGTCGAAACGAGCGGGCGAAGCGGTGCTGCAAAGTTCTTCGCTCCGATATACAATTTTGCGTACGAACTTTTTTGGTAAATCCCACACCGCCAACAGATCCAGTTTCAGTGATTGGTTGTTGGAGAAGTTTCAAAGTAACGAAGAAATATCTCTTTTTGACGATGTTTTCTTCAGCCCCCTGCATATGAGCACCCTTTGCTCCGTCATCGAGACCTGTGCTTTGCGAAGGACTCACGGTCTCTTCAATGCCGGCACTCGCGACAGTCTCAGCAAAAAAGACTTCGCTCTCGCTGTTGCGGCTCTTTTTAATATTCAGAATTTAAACTACAAAGTCACCCATATGGCGGACAAAAAACTGACAGCCCAACGTCCCCTTTATATGGCCATGAATTCCGAAAAGATTGCAAAAGAACTCGAAATAAAACTTCCTTCTATCCATGATGAAATCCAAAAGTTACGAGAGGAGTCCACTTAATGAAGCCTATTAACTCTGAATTTGTGATTCAAAACCGACGTATCGGCCTAAACCATCCAACTTACTTTATTGCTGATGTCGCCGCCAACCATGATGGCGATCTGGAGCGCGCCAAAGATCTTATATATATGTGCGCGGAAGCCGGAGCGGATGCCGCTAAATTTCAGCATTTTTCCGCAAAAACCATTGTCAGTGATTTTGGGTTTCGCTCCCTCGGCAACAAACAATCACACCAGTCTACCTGGAAAAAATCTGTGTTTGATGTCTACAACGACGCCTCCCTGAATTTAGATTGGACGGGGGTCCTCACAGAAACTTGCAAAAAAGCAGGTATTCACTTCTTCACAAGCCCCTACTCTTTTGAACTTGTGGACTTTGTAGATCCCCATGTTCCAGCATATAAAGTGGGTTCAGGAGATATCACCTGGTTTGAAATTATTGAGCACATGGCAAAGAAGCAAAAGCCTATGTTCATCGCAACAGGAGCTTCTACC